>JANWZB010000057.1 GCA_025055035.1 Candidatus Kapaibacterium sp. | reverse complement strand
GAAACAATCGACGCTATTGTTGCCCTCGACGACTATGATTTAGAGTCTGCAGGATTACTACGAGACCACCTGCAAGTTCGCGGCTTTGGAGAAACAATTACACGCAATTTCCGTGATAAGCTCGCCATGCGGCATCGAGCTTGGGAAGCTGGTGTCCTTGCACCAGATTATGTTCATCTGTTAAATGAGAGCCGTATTCACGCTTTCACGCAGCGTGTACCTTTGCCTTATATCGTGAAGCCACGTTCGGAGGCATCAGCTATTGGTATCAAGAAAGTAACCTCACACGAGGAGCTATGGAGAATCTTTGAAGAACTTGGCGACCGACGCTCGTGGCATCTGGCTGAACAGTTTTTGCCGGGTGATATTTTTCACGTTGATGCTCTCACCTACAACGGGAAAGTTGTTTTTGCTGCTGTGAGTAAATATGGAAAGCCTCCATTCGAGGTTATGCATGGTGGCGGCATTTTTACAACTCGCATCGTCGAGCATGGCTCGCCGGATGAACAAGCAGCGCTTCAAGCCAACGCACAGGTGCTCAAAGCTATGGGTTTACGCTTTGGCGCTTCGCACACAGAATTTATTAAGTCGAATGCTGATGGCAAGTTCTATTTCATGGAGACAGCAGCGCGCGTTGGTGGTGCAAACATTGTTGAGATGGTCGAAGCAGCAACAGGTATCAATCTTTGGGCAGAATGGGCAAAAATTGAAATCGCCTATGGCGAGCACCCATACAAAGCACCTAAGCCTCGAAAAGACTACGCTGGCATCATTATCTCACTTGCAAAGCAGGAATATCCTGATACCTCGGCATATAACGACCCGGAAATCGTATGGCGCATGAACAAAGCCCAACATGCTGGATTAATTGTCGCATCGCCGCGCTACGAACGCATCACACAACTGCTTGATTCATATCAAGAACGCTTCTATCATGACTTTTACATGTCGCTTCCAGCACCCGATAAACCTACAGCATAAGTACCCAAGGCTTTTGGTAATGGTGGCATCCACGTAAGGAATATATTGTACATCAGTGCTGCTATGCACACATCTAGCACTACCATACACAAGCCATATGCTTGCTCTTGTAGCACAGTCCGCTGTGCTTTGTTGGGCGTTTTGATGACCCTGCAGCGTTATGTTTGAACGTGAGATACAACGGGCTAAAGAGCTTCTCACCGAGCATTTACCATCAGCACGACAGTTTGTTTATTGGCATGAAATCCGCGAATGTGCTGATATTCCCGTATTTTATCGAAACTTTTTCGGTGCCGAAGTACAGTGGTGGATTTTTGAAGAGCAGCTGCAACGCATCTCTAACCCACGCTTTGACTATTCCCATGAACAGCTGGCTTCTGCTGTTGTCGAAGCCGACCGCTTTCGCATGGAAGCTGCTCGCTTCGATCACCAAGACCTCATGTCCACGATAGACCTTGCAGTCAAAACGCGCTTCAACTATATTCTTCGTCCTCGCACGACACTCAAATGGTTTGTATTCCGCGGCGAACCAACAAAAACACTCAGCGAGATTATGCTCCGCATGGACTACTTTCTTGAATATGACTATCTGCTTGATGGCTTTCGCCGCTGGATTGCCACAAAACAAGATGAAAATTCGCTGAAGAATCCTTCTCCACGACAGGCATCGCTAGTATCAGTAGTAGAATTCGACCGTATGCTCCAAATCGTCGATAACGACACCATTTTGGACTATTCGACAGAAGAGTTTACCGACCTTCTAACACCTATCTTTGATATGTTTAATGAAATCCATGCGACAGACCGCATACTACAGCAATATCGCGGCAAAGCTCCACTACCTGCCATCATCATTTTTCTCGACGATAAAGGAATCTACCGCATTGCACAAGAACTTGAGGAAATGATGAAAACCCATGCCTTGCGCTATATTAGTCAGCGGGATTTCTT
The DNA here is from genome assembly GCA_025055035.1 of Candidatus Kapaibacterium sp. Lineage (GTDB taxonomy): Bacteria > Bacteroidota > Ignavibacteria > Kapaibacteriales > UBA4661 > PH2015. Next base: position 16,443 of record JANWZB010000057.1, on the reverse strand, counting down.
ACATCTGTTGAACGATATTGTCAATAAACTTGAGCACCAAACACCAGTTTCTGTACCATTTCAAAGCGACTCTACCACACTACCAATCACGTTCACAGAGGAATCTATCATTAGGGCAGAAGATACAATTGGCGAGCTTGCGATTGGCACAAACAAACGCATAGCACAATCTTCCTCGTACCCTGACCTTCTGCCTACAACGCCTCCAGCAATTTTGCTTGCTGATGATACCACAGAAAGTGATGATTATCAGGACTCTTGTCAGGTTGACAGCGATACCCAGAACAACGTCGATACAACAACAGTATCAGATGTACATACTAGCACTGCTGCAGCGTCTAGCCATAGTATTCTTCTGGCGCCCCAGGTACCTATAGACACAAACAATGAGCACAATCGTGATACTCCTAGTATTCTCCTTGATACTGCTACTAGTAATACAATGGCTATGTCTTCGCATGAAGCACAGTACAATACTGAGCCGCTGACAACAGCGCCAAATCCTCAAGAGCATCCTAAACCGAGCTTGTTCGCCCTGTGGAGTACAATTTTTTCTTCTCGGCATGAGGATGACACACACTGAATAACTCTTATCGCATGTAGCTCTGCACGACGCTCTACTCGTCTGCAAATATCATTAATTAACAGTACTATGTCTCTCGTTTCTTTTCGAGTACAGGAGAAAAAAGCTTTATACCTTGAGTTCTTATGACGTAGCTGACCAACAGCAGCATTTATGCACTACTAAACTTCGAGGTAACGAAATATGCACACGTGTGATGTATGTATTATTGGCGGCGGACCGTCAGGGTATGCAGCTGCCATGCGTGCTGTAGATTTTGGGAAACGTGTTATTCTTGTTGAAAAAGAGAGGCTAGGTGGGGCAGCCATTTACAATGGAGCTCTTTCCTCAAAAACATTGTGGGAGCTATCGCGTGATGTCCGCCGGCTGCGTGTTACCGAGCGTGGATACACTGTCTTTGACTATAGGCTCGATTTTCCTCAGATTATCAACGTTGTGAATCGTGCTGTACAGGAGCGCCATGAACAACTTGCGAAACAAGTTGATGAACTTGCTGAACGCATCTGCCCAGAACGCTTTCGCTTTATTCATGGCTTCGGACGTCTCATCTCTCCCCACGACATCGAAGTTACTACACCTAAAGGCAAAGAGCTTGTGCGTGCAGACTACATTGTGCTTGCAACAGGCAGTAAACCTCGCAGGCTGCCAAACGTTGTCATCGATGAAGAAAATATCGTAACAAGCGATGGCATCGGCAATTGGAAGAAATTTCCTGATAGCCTTGTCATTTTGGGTGCTGGTGTCATTGGTTGTGAATTTGCTTCTATTTTTTCCAACTTCGGCAAAACCAATGTACGCCTGATTGATAAGGCAGACCACATCTTGCCATTCGAGGATAAAGACATCTCGGATATGGTAACGGAAAATTTCATCGCAAGCGGTATCACTATTCACCGTAATGCATCCCTAGAAAGTATGTCGGTGGATGATGACGGTCGTGTCAATTATACTCTGCGCTTTAAAGACGGGCGTATCGAAACCCATAATGTTGAGAAAGCCCTTATCTCGATTGGTCGCGTTCCGGCAGTTGAAGGCTTAGGAGCAAGGGAAATCGGTCTTGCTATGACCGACGCTGGGAATTTCATTGTCGATGCCGACGGTCGCACAAACATTCCGAATATCTTCGCTGTTGGCGATTTAACCGCCGATATTATGCTCGTGAATGTGGGCGAACTAGAAGGACGGCATGTTATTGAGACAATCTTTGGAAAAAACAAAAAGCCTCTTACCTACGAGAACATCTCGACTATTATGTTTCTTATTCCTGAGGTCTCTGGTGTCGGTATGAACGAGCAACGCCTGACAGCACAGAATATCCCATACCGCGTCGCAACATTTTCGTACCGATATATCAATCGTGCTCTAGCAATGCGCAATGTGAAAGGTCTCTACAAAATTATTGTGAGTGATGATGACGAGATGCAACTTCTCGGCATGCGCATCGTGGGCGAACAATCTTCTAGTGCGATTCAAGCTGCTGCACTGCTTATATACATGAACAAAGGAATTGCAGAGCTTGCAGAACTCATTCACCCTCATCCCTCGATTGTAGAAGGTGCACAGGAATGCGTGCGTATGCTACTTGGGAAATCTGTTATCAAACCCCAAGTCTTTCCCGGAGACTTGCGCTGTGTACGCGTGCGCGATGGCAAGGCAACGGAAATCAATTATTTTGTGGATGGCTCAGGAATACGGGCATAGCAAGCACAAGCGTTTGTTAGCAGTTGCTCACCTCTGTACTACACAGCGTTGTTGGCATTATGCGCGATGTTTATATCATTGAACCTCTGCGTACCCCAATTGGTAAATATGGTGGTATTCTTGCTTCTATCCGCCCCGACGACCTTGCAGCCTACAGTATAGCGGAGCTTGTTCGGCGCACACATATTCCTACCGAAGCTATTGACGACGTCATTCTCGGCTGCTCCAACCAAGCAGGAGAAGACAATCGCAATGTTGCGCGCATTGCGGCGCTCCTTGCCGACTTACCAACATCTGTACCAGGCGTTACAGTCAATCGTTTGTGCGCTTCATCGCTCGAAGCGGTGATTCAAGGTGCACGAGCAATTCGCTCCGGTGAAGCTCAGCTTGTCATTGTTGGCGGTGTAGAATCTATGTCGCGGGCACCGTTTGCTCTACCGAAAAACGTCAGTGGTCAAGCCCAATTTGGCAATATTATTGCATACGACACTGCACTTGGATGGCGTTTCCCCAACGAACGGCTGAAAGCTCGATTTCCTCTCGAATCTATGGGGGAAACAGCAGAAAATCTTGCCGAATACTATGCTATTAGCCGTGCTGAGCAAGATGCATTCGCGTATATGTCGCACTACAAAGCTATACAAGCACGGAACAAAGGGATTTTTGCAGAAGAAATTATACCAGTACCACTCTCATTATCCGGAAAGCAAAGTACCGAATGCGTTGATACCGATGAACAGCCCCGCGCCGACACAAGCATAGAGTCTTTGAGCAAGCTCAAACCAGCGTTCCGCTCTGGTGGTACAGTTACTGCTGGAAACTCCTCGTCGCTGAATGATGGTGCGGCGGTTATGCTACTTGCAAGTGAGTCTGCTGCTACAGAGTACAACCTACAACCTCTTGCACGGTATGTTTCTTCGGCAGTTTCGGGTGTTAATCCTCGTCATATGGGCATTGGTCCTGTAGAAGCAATTCCCAAAGCGCTGCACCGCGCTGGTATACAACTAAGCGACGTTGAGCGTATTGAAATTAATGAAGCATTTGCCGCGCAAGTCCTTGCCTGCATACGAGGACTGAAGCTTGAATCACGCTATCAGGAGTGCCTAAATGTCTATGGTGGTGCAATAGCTCTTGGGCATCCGCTTGGCATGAGCGGAGCACGTATTGTTGGTACACTCGTACGTGGCATGAGGCGCGATAACATCCGCTATGGCGTAGCATCGCTATGTGTCGGTGTTGGGCAAGGTATTGCAGCAGTCTTTGAGCGTGTTTAGCAGCGAGCATTTTCCTGACACTCCACAAGATACAGTACTTTTTTCGCATCCTTGCATGAATTTTACTTCCGACTCGTACACACCATCGCAAAAATTTCAAGAAGATGCGTCGTTCATCTTCGAGTGCTTTCACGAGATACTCATAGAACTCGGCGAACATGAGCTAGCATCAATGCTTCCATGGCAAGATGGCTCTGGCGCATTGCACGGCGCTTTTTCTAGTCTCGCGGCGCATCGTGTTGAGATTCCTGAACGCATGCCGCAGATGTATTCTATTGCATTTCAGCTGCTCAATATGATTGAAGAGAATATTGCTGTACAGTACCGTCGCCGTCAAGAAACAGACAAAGGCATCGGAACAGGGCGTGGTCTATGGAAGAGCACACTAACAGGTCTTCTTGCAGAAGGGCTTTCAGGCAAGGAAATTGCAGCAGCACTGCAGTACATCCATGTTGAGCCGGTGTTAACAGCACACCCTACAGAAGCAAAGCGCGCCACTGTGCTCGAGCATTATCGTGAACTGTACCTTTTGCTTGTCAAGCGAGAAAATCAAATGTGGACACCATTCGAACGTGAAATGATTCGCCGCGATATCAAAGCGGTGTTGGAGAGGTTATGGAGAACTGGAGATATCTTTCTCGAAAAGCCTGATGTTGGCTCGGAACATCGGAATATGCTTCACTATCTCACAAACATTTTCCCTGAAACTCTACCTATCATTGACTCGCGGTTTCGCGAAGTGTGGAAATCGTGTGGTCTTGACCCTACTCTCTTGAGCATTTATGACGCTGTGCCGCGCATCTCCTTTGGAACATGGGTTGGTGGTGATCGCGATGGACATCCACTCGTCACAGCAGAAGTAACACGGACAATCCTGCAAGACCTACGATTGCGAGCGCTGATTGTTCTACGACGGCGCATATTGGACTTAGCAATCAAGCTTAGTATATCTGGAAGAATGTACACACCGTTGCCAGAACTTACGAATAGAATCGCAGAGTATACAGAACTTCTAGGAGAGCGTGGCAAAGCAGCCGTTGCACGCAACCCCGACGAACCATGGCGACAATTTCTCAATCTTGTCATGGCACGATTTCCTGTTGATGTACAACGCGACCATGCAACGAAGCTTAACGACCATGAAGGCTCGTATCGTTATGCTTCCGAGCTAGAGGCAGACATTCGATTGCTCATGACATCACTCGAAGCTATAGGAGCTATGCGCCTTGTCGAAAATGATGTTCATAAAGCTCTCCGTGCTGTACAGACATTTGGCTTTCATCTCGCTACACTTGATATTCGCCAGAACTCAGCCTTTCATGACAGTGCTATGGCACAGCTTCTTGCAAGTGCTGGCATCGAAAATGGTGCACACTTTGCCCAGTGGTCCGAAGAACAGCGGCGAGCATTCTTACTGCAAGAGCTAGAATCGCCTCGCCCGTTCGTTCTATCGGGAACCTCTATTGGCAAAGAAGCAGATGCTGTCTTGGACTGCTATCGTGTGGTACGTGAGCATTGCGATAAGTATGGCACATCAGGAATAGGAGCGTTGATTGTCAGCATGACGCGCGAACTTTCCGACTTGCTTGTTGTGTACATCTTGGCACGCGAAAGCGGTCTTGCGTTTCACACCTCCTCTGGACTAGTATGCCGTTTTCCTGTTGTTCCGCTTCTGGAAACAATTGATGACTTGCATAATGGCGCACGAATTCTCGATGAGTTTCTCTGCCACCCAATGACAAAACGCAGTTTGGAGTATCACAATAATCAGCCAACACACTTCTACACCCCACGACGTCCTGTACAACAAGTAATGATAGGCTACAGCGATAGCAACAAAGATGGAGGTATTCTTGCCAGTCAGTGGCATTTGTACCAAGCACAGCGAGAAATTGCGCGTATAGGCGAACAGCACGCTGTGGACATTCGGTTTTTTCACGGACGTGGTGGCACAGTGAGTCGTGGTGCAGGACCAATGAATAGCTTCCTTGAAGCGCTTCCACCATATGCCGTCACTGGCAGTTTTCGTGTTACAGAACAGGGCGAAACTATTGCGCAAAAGTATTCGAATATTCCGACAGCCGCGTATAATCTTGAACTGATGCTTGCGGGGGTAACACATGCAACAGTACGAAATGCACATCACCTCAAACACCCTCACCCATACGAGCCATATTTGCAAGAGTTTGCTGCATATAGCCGACGTGTGTATGAAGCCTTGATCCATACTCCAGACTTTATGACATTCTACAGCCAAGCAACACCAATTGATGCTTTAGAGCAAAGCCGCATCGGCTCTCGTCCTTCTCGTCGTACAGGTAAACGGACGCTTGCGGACTTACGAGCAATTCCTTGGGTGTTCGCGTGGAATCAGTCGCGGTACTATTTACCAAGTTGGTACGGTGTGGGGAGCACCTTCGAAATGCTCATGACAGAACGCCCAGAGGATTTCGAGCGCATTCGTGCAGCACTGCCCGAATGGACATTGCTACGGTACATTCTTATCAATGTCGAAACAGGTCTTGCCTCAGTCAATACTGATGTCATGCGTATGTATGCAGATTTGGTTGAAGATAGCTGCATTCGAGACCGCTTTTATACAACGATACTCGCGGAGTATGCCCGCACGCGCACGATGCTCACTATTCTACTGGGCGGAAAGTTTGAGGAGCGGCGACCTCGTCTCCATATCTCTCTGCACCTGCGTGACAAAGCGCTAGCCCCCTTGCACAGCCAGCAAGTAGCTCTCCTACGACAATGGCGCGAGGAGGTATCGCGAGGCAACACAAGTGCTGCTGAAGTATCACTTATGCAAGTGTTTATGACCATCAACGCTATCTCCAGTGGTCTGAGAAATACAGGTTAACAAAATATAGCTCGCTCGTACAATTTGTCCCCAGAGCGTGCGTCTCTACATATACATTGCTGCATCATCATTCATAATCTCTATAGACAGCATAGTGTACACTGCTCATGCCCTAGCAAACACGAACAGTACATGGTAAGATGCAGATTACGAGGATTCGACCTACCAACGAAAGGCTCAGCGTATGAACCATACTGTTACCCCTTCTACCAACACCCTATACAACAGCCATACGCTTCTTGATCGGCTGCCCAACCTTGTTCGACCAATTTCTCCGCTACAGCACTCATCATCGCCATACGATACGTGCCCTTCTCCGCAGCATCTCAGCGCAGAATTTCAGCAGCGCTGTAGCGAGTATAGAGCAGCGGTCGAAGTTACCCTGCGTAGTGCCCTACAACACGCTGAGCCAACAAATCTTGCTGAGCAGATGCGCTACGTACTCTCCAACGGCGGGAAGCGCTTACGTCCACTTCTCACGATGATGTCGTGCGGTGCAGTTGGCGGCAATCCATACTACGCAACAATGGGTGGCGTTGTTATTGAAATTCTCCATAATTTTACGCTTGTTCACGACGATATCATGGACGAAGCACCCCTGCGACGTGGTGTGCCTACGGTTCACACACGATGGAACACAAGTATCGCTATCCTCAGTGGCGATGCCATGATGGCGTTTGCATATAAGCTGCTACTTAAGCAGTATTCTCTTCATCCACGCTTTCTGGAATGCGCCGACCTTATCACTCGTGCTATTCTCGAAGTCTGCGAAGGTCAAGTTATTGACATGGAATTTGAGCAGCGCGCAGAAGTTAGTATGCAGGAGTATATTGGGATGATTGAAAAAAAAACTGCACGCATGCTCGAGCTTTGTACAGCTCTTGGCACAGTGCTTGGCAATGGCTCAGCACGTGAACTTGCAGCGCTAAGAACATTCGCCCGCTCAATCGGCATAGCCTTCCAAATTCTTGATGATATTCTCGATGCCACCGCCACAACTCCAGAATTTGGCAAAGCACTAGGAGGCGATATTGCTGAAGGAAAGAAAACATTCCTGATTGTTTATGCTCTTCAGCATCGCCATACTCTCAGCATACAAGATGCTATGTTGCTTGATGAATTTCTTCAGAACAAAGGGCTTCCTCGCGATCGTGTACATGAAATGATTGATGTGTTTGAGCGCAATCGTATATTTTGTGCTGCTCATCGGGCTGTAGAGTTATATACACAGCATGCTCAAGCAGCGCTAGAGGATCTTCCTGCAGGAGAGTATCGTAGGCTGCTGCAGCAGTTCGCTATCATGCTTCTAGAGCGCTGCTTTTAACTCGATTTGAAACCAACGGCAAAGTACACAGCGAGCACAATAAGTGTAAAGGCGAGAATATAATTCCATTGTAAGCGCTCATGGAGCACAACAATAGCAAAGACAAGAAATACAAGAATAGAAACCGCTTCCTGCATGATTTTTAGCTGTGTAGCGCTAAAGTATCGGTACCCCAAGCGATTCGCTGGCACCTGCAAGCAATACTCAAAAAACGCGATTCCCCAACTAATTAGAACCAACTTCGCTAATGACTGATGCTCACCACGAGCAAAGCGCAGATGCCAATACCATGCAGCTGTCATAAAAACATTAGCAACGATAAGCAATACAACGAATATCATATAGCTATTGCTGAGACTGTACTACTTGCTTGAACGCAGAACTTTGCTAGCACCTCACTTCTTTATCGTGTGACGGTAAGGCTAACTGGAGTGCCGACTTTCACAGAATCGAATGGTGCTGGAACCTGCTTAGCTACTGTGCCGGGCATAAAGGTTTCATTGACTTCTCCGTGAATCACTTCTCCAACCACAAAACCTGCTAGTGCCAGAATACGGCGCGCTTCTTCGAGCGATTTCCCTTCTACATCCGGTACAACCGCATAGACAACCTCCGGACCTAAGCTTACTACAACATCAATCCGGGCACCGAAGCCTACTTTTTGCCTTGGCGGTAAACTCTGCTGAAAAATGATGTTTGCTGGGATATTATTGTTGAATTGATAGGAAGCACTGCTAAGCGATAGCCCAAGACGCATGAGCGCAATACGTGCATCTCGCACAGTGAGTCCCACCAGGTTTGGCACTTCCAGAAGCTGTTTACCTTTCGATAGCGATAAGTAGATTGTGCGGCTTGTCTTGACAAGACTACCAGCATAGGGCGTCTGCGTCACGATATGCCCTGCTGGTACAGCATTGTGGTAGTTCTCGCTCGACACACGCACTGTGAAGCCATTGTCCTGAAGTAAGCGTACTGCCTGACCGTAGCTCATACCAACAACATTTGGCGTTCGCACAACAGCATTATGCCCAACATACCACGGCATAAAGACGGTATCCAGAAATCCTATAGCAACAGCAATGCCAAGCAGTATCACGCCAATCCGTACACTGTACCGTATCCATTCTTTGCCTTCGGATGTCTGTGCACGTGATTCTAGGCGCTCTTCCAGTGTACGATACCACCGCAGGACAGTGCCGACAAGACCAAGACGAGCATGCTGTGATTGTTGTTCCATGTACTTGTTTAAGATTATTCTGTAGAACAATGGTCCCGACGCTGAGTCTGTTCCCGAATACGATACTGTGTTCGCCCAGTAGCAGAATTTTTAACGAGCAGTTCACCAAGCAGTCCCATCGATATCAGCTGCACGCCCACAATAATAAGAAGCATGCCAAGCAGCGTTAGCGGTCGGTTGGAAAAGTACGTCTTCCCGAGAACCCATTCCACTGTCAGCGTTGCTTCAATCCCTATGCCCGCAAGCAACATGATTGTACCAATACTGCCGAACAGATGCAGCGGGCGCTTGACATACTTAGTAGTAAACAAGACTGTCAGTAGGTCAAGGAAACCTGTCATAAAGCGCTTTGCACCGAACTTTGAAACACCAAATCTTCGCGGGTGATGCTGCACAGCAATTTCTGTAACACGAAAACCTTCCCAGTGAGCTAATGCAGGAATGTAGCGGTGCATGTCGCCATAGATTGTGAGCGCTTTGACTACTTCACGGCGATAGGCTTTCAACCCACAGTTAAAGTCATGCAGCCTGATGCCACTCATGTACGACGTTACGAGGTTAAAAAGCTTCGATGGCAGCGTTTTATGCCAGGGGTCATAGCGCTTTTTCTTCCAGCCGCTCACCAAATCATACCCTTCAGCCAGCTTGGCACACAACGCAGGAATTTCTTGGGGATCGTCTTGTAAATCAGCATCCATCGTGATGACAATCTCACCTTCGGCTCTAGCAAATCCCACTGCGAGCGCTGCTGATTTGCCATAGTTGCGTCGAAAGCGAATTGCATGGAGCCTAGGGTTCATCTGATGGAGCTCTTGAAGCACACGATACGAGTTATCTGTCGAGCCGTCATCAATAAACAGCACCTCGTACGCATGCATTGCGATGGTGTCAAGTACTGACTCAAGACGTGATGCCAGTTCACGCAGCGATTCTTCTTCGTTTAGAACAGGAATGACAACAGAAATCTTGACAGGAGCGTGCATGTAGTCGGTTTGTATGGTAGCAACTATACTTCAAATTTACGCATTTTTTCTTGTTCATCAATGTTCAGGACGGTACGTGTACGTGACACTATCACGCTCTGTTATAGGAGACTCTAACAAGCACTCCCGTACCACAATAGCAGCGATGCGTTCAGCAGCATGACCGTCCCACAACGGTGGAATTGACGACGACCGCAGCACTTTCCGATCGTGCGTGTCGTACATAACATCATATACTGCCTGGCGAATATTTTCTGGTGTTGGCAGCACAAGGGTATTCGTTCCTAATGTACAGGTAATAGGGCGTTCTGTTGTTGTGCGGAGCGTCAAGCATGGCACACCGAGTACCGTTGTTTCCTCTTGTACGCCACCAGAGTCTGTCATGACAAACCGAGCGTGCATCATCAGCGCTAGAAAGCGTACATAGCTTTGCGGTTCGGTAACAATAACATTTGCATGCGTTTGCATACGATGCATTAGACCAAATTTTTCTAAGCTGTTGCGAGTGCGAGGATGTGCTGGAAACACAACCCTACACGTGCTTGCTACGTCAAGCAATATTTCCACAAGTGCCGTGAGCTGATTCTTATCATCGACATTCGATGGACGATGCAGTGTTACAAGGGCAAACTCTTGCGAATATACTCCAAGTTCCATAAGTACACGAGACTGCTGCGCTTTTGGCAAGACAAAGTATAAGGAATCAATCATTGTGTTGCCAACCAAATACATCCTCTCTGAAGCAAAGTTTTCACGGCGTAAATTCTCTAGACCGCTTTGCTCGGTAACAAATGCAAAGTCAGCCAAAGCATCAGTTGCAATTCTATTAAGTTCTTCTGGCATATGGCGGTCGCCGCTGCGCAATCCTGCTTCAACATGAGCAACAGGGATACCAAGCTTGACAGCGCTAAGTGTTGCAGCAAGTGTTGAGTTGACATCGCCTACGACAATAACAAGCGACGGCTTGACCTGTAAGCAAACCTTCTCGAATTCCACAAGCACCTTTGCTGTTTGCTCGGCATGAGAACCTGAGCCAACCCCAAGAAAATACGTTGGTTGTGGCATTTCAAGGTCCTGAAAGAACGCATCAGACATCGCCGCGTCGTAGTGCTGACCGGTGTGCACGATCTGATGTTCAACAAGAGCTTGATACTTACTAGAAGTGAATACACGGTGCAGCGGTGCAACCTTCATAAAGTTTGGTCGTGCACCGACGACAGACAGAATACGAGGGCGTTGAGGCATACAGTACTATTTTTGTTCCAGCGCGTAATTGCACGATGTACCCTAGCGCATAATTACAACGCGGTGCGATGCAAACTCTCGGCTATTGCGCACATGCAAAAAGTATGTTCCTGCAGGAAGCCTACTAACATCAAGCATGCGTATATTCCTACCGATATTCGCCCAGAATCGCTGCACAGAAAATGCCGAAGGGTCAGGAAGCATGCCGTTTGGTGCAACAAACGACACCGTGTATTCATCAGCAATGCGAGAGTCAAATACAAGTGTTAGTGTGCTCGATGACGGATTTGGCTGTACATCCAGAATGCTGACTGTTCCCAAGCTTACTGATACTAGTCTCCATCCCCCCGCACGTGCAACACCAGCGAGCGTGAAGCGTGCTGGCGTCGCAGTTATCACCATACCTGGAGAACGTTGTGTAGAATCGCGCGATAAGCGTATTACTGTTCCTGTGTCATTGCCCAGAGCAACGCGGAAGCGCAGTACAGCAAGCGGTATGTCTGGGCTATCATGCTCTACCACTAGACGTATCGGCACACGGCGCTCTCCCATGACTACATTTCCTGGAGGTAACGGTGGAAGTGGAGCAAGCAAGGTAGGATTCAACCGCAACGTATCTTCTATTATCGTACCCTGTGGCACACGCACTCTATGATGCAATAACACACGAACAACAGCAGTATCGCCCGGGGCAGCTTGAGCATCGGTGAAGACAAGATGTGCAGAACGCGGAACAAGCGTAGAAAAGCGCACAATAAGCGTTTCTGGAGCAGCGATGCATCCTACACCCCGTACCGATAACGGAGAGAATACAAGACTCATCGTTCCTTCTCTATCGGCAGAAGCCCCAAGAAACACTATACGCGCAGTCAGCGATGCATAGGGAGCCAGCGTATCGCGCAAGGACTCTAGGCGGAATAAGTTTCTGTATTCTGCTGGGATGGATGGTATAGGCAAGGGTTGGCTACTGCGATTGATTATTGTAACAGTAGCACTTGTTTGCGTATTGGGTTCTAGAGCAGAAAACTGTATAACGCGTGGAATAATCTCCAACCCAATGTCATACTTCATCACAGTGATGTCAGGCGTTTGAATTATACCACTTGTGCTCTGCACTTGCAAGGCAAAGCGTACTACTGCATTGCTACGCAGCAAAGTATCGAGTACAAATACCACATCAGCCGCTTCTTGAGGAGCGAGGCGGGATGGAGCACGTACGATGCGCACAGATGGATGCTGCGACAGTACAGAGAATGTGAGTGTTGTTGCCTCAGCTGTACCATTATTCCGAACCTGTACAGTAAGGGTTGCCGAACTTGCACACGTTATGACTTCATCATTAGGCACAGCATATGTAATTGCCGGCGCAGAACGGACTGTTGCCGACCAATGCAAAGAATCCCGGAAGCATCCCTGCACAAACTGAATATTGTCGGTATACGTTACTCCTGCCTCGCCACCAAGAAATGTAAGAAACAAGCGCCCAGAGGCCTGTGCAGCAAGTTGGGGTTCGGCAGGCTCTGCGCTTACACGAATTCTAGGGATACCACGACTATCTCGGAAATCAACTGGCGTTGCAAACCACGATGCTGCTGTACTACCAATATTCCGCACATTCACAACTACACTCGGTGAAGCTTGCTGAGGATTCACTGTGGGAAATACAACAACACTACGGTCGAATAGTAGCACTGGTCGCTCTTGACGACCATGCAGTGGAATGCGCGTGCTACCAGTGCGTGAATTCGAACGTATAATCAGCGTGGCAGTTGTTGTGCCAGATACTTGTGGAGAAAACCGCACAGTGATTGTGCCTAGGCTACCGACACCAATCTCCTGCACAGGATTTCCCACAATAGAAAAATCACGGCTATGCGTACCATCAGGCGCAAGAATCTCCGCACCCACAATACCGAGCGGCATTGTACCAGCATTCATAATAGGAATGCTCTGTTCTATGGATTGGCAAGAGTTCAAACGCTGGACAAAGCTTGGTACAGCAGAAGTAATGCTCAGTAGCGGACCAGGTTCAATTCCCACTCCGAATAATAGCACTGGCGGTATTATGACACCTTGCTGTGTTACTGTCAGTTGCAGCGGTGCACTGAAGCGTCCTACAGACGGTGGTCTGAAGCGAACATACACAACAACCGAGTCCCCAGAAGCAACGGTAAAACTGTTGCCCTGCGCAATCCTTTGTATGCCTAACAGCTCGAACACGGGCATAAGTCCCCCTGAACCCCATTGTACTACTGTTGGCATGCTGAATGTCAATGCTTGCGTACCTATATTGCGAACAACTGCCTGGAGCGTATCATAGGATGCGCCAACAATGCGCTCTTTCCAGTCAATCACCCGTACATTCACTGCAATAGTATTGTCTATGCCTTCCCCACGAACGCTCGTTCCGATAACATCACCACTTATTGTTTCGAAGAAGATGCTATCTTCGACTACACCTCGTACTTGAGGCATAAATCGGACTTCGATACTGTGCTGCCCACCTGCATCAACGGTAAATGGGGCATCGTCGCTAACGAGTGAGAAGGGTATGTGAGAATTCTTGAAGTATACACGACGAACGGGTACAGGAAAAGCGTCAGAATTACTAAGCACACGGCAAACGCTGTCCTTACTTGTGGACAGCATGACACGCCCCATATCAATAGGATTTGCAGACAATCGAGGGCGTACAATACTCCAGAGACTATCAGAGCGGTCTTCCTGCAGAGGGAGCTTTTCCCGTAGCATCCAAACAACCAAATTGGTATCCGTATCATTCGAAGCAGTAACAATCCGTGCTCCATCGGGGCTAAAAAATGCTGTATTGATGCTGCTCTTATGCGGCATACGGGATGTAGGTGTATTTAATATTGTTTCCGGGAAGCTTGCTCCAAGCTGCCAGATATACACTTGTGTTCCGGCAACGATAGCCAGATAATCACCTCTGGGACTAAAAGACAGCATCGTGATATCTGTTCTCACAGGTAGTATCATTTCTGGCAGCGTTTCATCCTCAACGAGCCTAAGCTCAGATCCCACAAGACCAATTTTGAGAAAACGTACACGATTGCTATACGCCACAGCAATGCGCAGATTATCATTCATTGATGTACCGCGCTCGGAAAACGGCACGCCATCAACATAAAGCGGCTGAATCGTTGGAGGAAGAGCGGACAGTGTAGGGATAATAGGATTGCCACTTGTGTTTTCATCACCGTTTGTAAAAATCCACGCACGCACTCTACTGTCGGCAGTGTTCATCGCAGCAACAATCCCATGAACGAATACTCTTTGTGCTCCCTGCTGCGTAGGAACTGTGAGTGTGAAAGGATTTGTGTAGCGAGCAACCCGCGCACCTGTGCTGAGTATTAACTCTCCAAGGCGCTTGTCTGCTCGTTGTTCTCTTGGGTCACAAATTGCGATACCGCTACGTATTTGGTCATCGGAAATCGCCAAAAAGCGATATCGATTTGCAGGACTAGCATGAACCATTCGTACAGCAGCATTAGGGAATGTCTGGAAGACACTTCCCAAAAGCCGAATGCCTGAAGCAATAGGCGCTTGTATAAATGCTGCGTTATCTCGATGATCATTCAAGCCAACAATAATATCGCCACTTCTCGAATAATCTGCATACCGAGCAGCACTACTCGATGACATTGCAGCAAAGCCTCTTCCTAGAAGACTGTCCCTGCCGTACCATAGCACAACAGAATTATCGCGACCTGCACTCACAACATACCGTCCATCAGGGCTAAAAACAGCAGAATGGACGGGCTGCACATGCTTCCGCTCATACTGCACAAGAGCAATGCAGCTGTCTCCCGAGTACGTTGTAGCGTTTGTATTCTTCTGTCGGACGCGCATATAGCACTGTTGGCTTGGTGTGTTCGGAACAACCCACACTCGCGATAACCCTTGAGCTGCTGTATCCACTACTCTCCATGTTTTGCCTGCATCGGTACTGTAGTCAAGCACCACTGGCTCAGCAGGTGATACTCCGGTCCACGAGATTGTTGTTGTGGTACCAACCAAAAACACTTCGCCGCCATTAGGTCGCACAAGACGCAGAGTAGGCACACGCGGCCGTATGCCCGGAAATCCTGCCGTTGCGTAGAGTTCCATCGAGCATCCATGCGATGTTTCCACTGTGAGCGTAGCAAACCGATACGCACTGTCATTGGCACTATACTCCACAGATATCATACGTGGTACCCCGGGCACTAGCGTGATGTTCTCTGCACGCACTTTGAATGCAGAATCACTAGAGCGAATAGATCGTATCGTCAGAGGCATACCTCCTGCAAGAACTTGGAACGCTACTTGGCGTGTCGCTTGCAGAACCGGACCGAATACAATAATACGCGGCTGAATGCTAAGCTCTGTATCCATAACGCGCGGGGGCATATAGCGGTCGAAAGCCTGTGTTCCTTGATACGCTATACGCACAGTGCGTAGCTCGTAGAGGCAAGGAATATCGCTCATCCATTCAAGGACACACGGGCTATTCTGGCGGATGCGCCCTGCTATCGTGTAGTACACTTGAATCGCTTGGCTTGCTGTTCGAATATTAGCAAAACTCACACCACCTGTTTGACGAGCAATATCCGAGAGCACTGCAGGCATATTCATACCGAGAGTGATGCAATACACCTTAACGCCAAACTGCCGTGCACGCTGAACAATTTCATCAGCCCGTGCACTTGCCTCTCCATCGGTCAGGAATATAATTGCACGATTGGTATGGACCGCTTGAGCAAACAGGGGCAAGGCTCCCCCCGGATTATCAAGAAAGGCGCGTTCATAGTCTGTTCCAGCCAGAGGCCGCAAAGCATTGACCGCTGAACGAAGAAGCGCTTTGTTTGTCGTAAAATCTTGCACGATGTAGCTCGCTGTTTCAAATGCCACAACTCCGCACTCCGAGCCATCTTCGGGTAATACCGAGATAAATGCTTGCGCTGCTTCTTGGGCAATCTGCAGGCGTGTTGTACTTCCTTCTCGCACAGACATTGACCCTGAAACATCAATCGCTAGAACTACCGACATAGGCTGGAACTGCTTTTCTGGGCAGGTGTATGAAGTTATCATGCGCCGCACACCGTTCTCCTCGAGCACAATATCACGCACATTACTGACCTGACGACCATTTGCATCAAATGCATAGACGTGTGCCCGCATTCGAGGAAAGCGTTCAGCCATCTGCACTGTATCAATTGCCAACGAAAGG
>JANWZB010000056.1 GCA_025055035.1 Candidatus Kapaibacterium sp. | reverse complement strand
TATGCAGTGATGCCGTATCCATCGTATCTGCTGAACAAGAAAGAGTAGAATACCTTTCCTACAAATGGGCTAGAATGCATAGCCTACGGTAAGCTGGAAGAGCTGCACCAGAAATTGATACTGCACCGGTGTTGTCTGAAAGGCGCTTGTGATTGCTCCAGCGAGAATGTTGGCAAGCGTCTGAGTGCTGATAGTTCCAAGCCCCGGAAGGGTCAGCATCCCTTGCACTTCTGTAATAGCTGTTCGAATAGTTGGTGTTACGGTGTATGAAGGTTGCGAGAACGCGTATGTTACGCCAAGATGAATGCGGTCGAAAAGCGTGGCACCAGCACCAAGTTTATACGCAAATGTTAGTGTATTTGCCTGTGGGCGAGTCAGCGTAGCATCTGCTCTCCACATAAGGAACGGTAATGACACACTGATATTTGCCTCTGTTTGTGGTGCAATACCATAGAGCATGCCTGCTTCTGCGCATGCATATATGTTCAGTAGCCCCATGAGAACTGGTAGATCGTACCGAAGACCACTTGTTAGAAAGGTATGAAGATAGGGCTGCGATTGGTAGCGAGTATTGATACCAAGCAGCGTGGAAAGTACACCTAGATTAACACCGCCAAGAGAAGCGCTAAGTACAGCGCTGCGTAGCTGCTGTTCCGCTACAGCGTTGTTGAATGTGTTGTAGTTTATATCTGCCGACAGACTGAGAGCAAAATTCTGTGAAAATCGAAGAAGACTAGTGAGTCCAGCAGTAACACCAAGTTCTGCTGCACCCGAAGGGATACGGTCATTATTGGGGAGAAGGTCGTCGAGTGTTGAAGGCAGTGCTGCAAAGTTGGCGATCGGTCGAGCAAGTCCAGCACGAAGAATAAGCTGATGATCGATTGCCTGTGAGTCTTGCGTATACACATAGTGCGTACTTGCACATAGCAAGACAGTACAAAACAGAAATAGTAGAGAAGGGCGGTGTGGAGTTCGCACGTGCATATGAGAATTTTGTTAGTGGAGAATCTGCAAGAATCGACTTACAGCGTCGTGCTCTGTGTGGAGCAGTAGCATATATGAGCCACTAGGAAGGGTAGTTGCATCGAATTCAAGAGTGTGCTCGCCACTACTATACCAGCCATCGGCAATCTTCTGAACAAGAACGCCATATGTATTGGTCAGATTTAGGGAAAGTGCTGTTGCGTTCTCGAGACGTATAGTAACGCGCACGAGTGTCTGACCGGGATTTGGGCTTGTGGAAGTAATGGCCACACTGGGCAGCGTACGCTGAATAAGGCGTCCGTTGCTTAGGGCTGTAAAACGGCTGAATGAGCCATCTGCTGGTTCCTCAACAAAAATGCGTTGTTCTATCGTGGAGGACGTACAGATTAATTCCTCAAGCTCTAGGATAGAAATGCTGTCTTGGCTATAATAGACGCCACAGGGAACAGATGCAAGCAAGAATGGTGGACTAAACAGCGATGAAACGCCTTGCGATGGAAGAACAACACGTTGTATTGTCTGTCGCGGGTCGGTGTTGCGGACGGTAGCGAAGAGACTATGTGGGGTAGGTTGAGGAGCATTCGGATGTACAGAATGCAATAGTGCTCCGTGCGTCCAGCGAAGCGAGCCATGCCATTGCAGTGTAGTTCCACGTAAGCGGTCAAGATTCTGGGCACGAGTAATTTCTATGTGAAGAGCAATATTATTTCCGGGGCGAGCTTGAGTTCGGCTAGGAATTATGCGAGTTTCAAGGACAATATCATGCGCTTGAGGTAGCCGAGCAATAGCAGAAAGTTGAGCTGAGGCTGTATCACCAGAGCCTACAACGCTGAGAGATGTTTGCAGTCGCTGCTGAGCAACTCCCGGCTGGCAGCGAACAATAATAGCACTTGTGTCTCCTCGCCCAATCCAACGCGGTTGCTGGCCGATAACACGGAATGCGCCGTCACTGGGCAAGAGAATTGCATCAATCCGTGCTGACGCCGTATCGCGATTGATGATCTGCACAGCACGAAGTGTGGAGCGCCCTGTGCGTACTGTATCAAACTCGACCGATGATACCTGCCATATACCAGCATGTGCTGTAAGTGCCGTATCCACAGGCGACGATACGCCTTGTACGGTCGCACGCAGCACAGCGGATTTTGTTCCGCCTGAGCGTGGCGTAAATGCTACAGGAAGACGAACAACCTGATTGCGAGGCACAGTAAAGTTTGTTGGTGCTCCAAGAGAGAAGTTGCCGTTATGCTGTATAAGTTCCAGTGTGCCTGAGAGAGCCGCACTACTTTGATTCACAAGAATCAGTGTGTCGTGTGTGCGCTCGCCTGGAAATGCCCGAGTAAATCGAGGTAGAAGAAAGCGTATGGGACGCGAAGGTGCTTGGTAGGTGAAACGCCCTGCTACCGCAACTGTGCAACGCCCTGCTATAAGCTCTATTGCCCCACTTTCAACGCTGCCAATCGTTGCTGTAATGCGTGAAGGAGAGTCCAGTGTCCACGATGCAACAGGTATGCCGCCAACAGTAATCCCTGTAACGGCTTGTAGTCCTGTGCCGAGAATCGTCAGTGTTGTTCCAAACGTTCCACTAGAAGGCGAAAAGGCATCGACACTGGGACACGGTACAAATGTAAAAGATTCGGGAGCTATAGCTGTGCCACCACGAGTAACAATCCGCAATGGAAGATTGCGTAGTTCATCAGTACCAAAATCTGGTACAATAATGCTCAGTTGCGTTGGCGAAGTAGTGGTAAACCGTACATTCTGACTGCCAAGTTGTACTGTGTCAGGAGCAAGGAAGCCGGGTCCGCTAAAGTGCATTCCTGTAACAAGAATTGTAGCGCCAGCACCTGCTACTGTCGGACTAAAGCGTTGAATACGAGGTGCTGGAAAAAAGGTGAAAGAACGCATAGAACGGCTGCTATCAAGAGGATTTGCAACGAGGATTGTTCCACTTTCTCCCTGTGGCGAGACAACAGCACGAATTTCTGTGTCAGACACAACACGCACCGATGCAGCTTCTACTGTGCCAAAAAGCACACGGGTTGCTCCAAGAAAGCCTGTACCACGCAGGACAATTTCCGTTCCTGCGCGTGCAGAGTCTGGGAAGAAGGTCTCTACGCGTGGTGTACGGATAATGACAAAATCCTCCGGTGATACGCCCGTCCCGACGCTGTTAGTGATGCTGATGCGTCCCGTTTCTGTTCCTAGGGGAACAGCAACACGTATTTGTGTATCAGATGCAAAAACTGCAGTTGCTTGAATGCTTATTCCATTGCTGCCAGTGAAGGTTATGCGGGGTGTTACTCCAAAGTCCCTTCCCGTGATAGTGATCATTGTGCCAATGCGCCCAGCAGGCGGAGTAATACTCGTAATAATGGGAGCACCCTGTCGAGCACGGACAATAAATTGATGGGTTGCAGTGCCACCATGCCCATTGGTTGCTGTAATGATGACAGCAGCTGTTGAGCCAGAGAAGGCAGCTGGGCTTAGGGTAAATCGTACGAACGGTTTGCTTCCGAAGTCTGCAGGTCCTCTGCCTGTACTTAGTGTAAGAAGCTCTGGTCTGTCGGTGCGTACTGAGTATGTAAGAGGCAGGTAGTTGTTGTCATAGAAAATATCTGCTGGCATAACTAAGCCGTTCGGTGTCATGCGTAATGCTATAGAGCCCGTTGCAGCTGTTGCCTCGATAAATACTTGCCCCGTGCTGCCAGCAAATAGCTCTTGTTCAGGAACTGGATGCACGACTATCGGTGCTTCAAGAGGCGGGTCGTCGAGAACAACACGAACGATGTTGTGTGCAGCGTCAACCTCGTATTCATCAACAGGCGATGAGAGTAGTTCTACGGTGAGCGTTCTTTTCCCTTGTCGTCCAACATACGGAAATTGGGCAGGATTAATGCCATCAGGATTTGCAGGGTGGATTAAATCACTCCAGCGCGCACGAACATTGATGCGCGCTGTATCGAAGCGGTTGTATTCGAACAGACTTGGTACACCGCGAATCAGAGTGAGTGTTTCTCCAAAGCGTAGTGTGTCATTGCCAAGACGCGGTAATAAATCACCCCATAGCCCGCCAATAAGGCTATTGACAAGGTTTGTTTCGCGTGGTGGGAACATAGGAAGTTGTTGTGTATTGATAGGCGGAATAGGGAATGCTACAGGCTCGCGCCGTGCATTGCTAATATCGAAACCGCGAAGAATCGTAATATCACGACCAGCACTATCCTGATAGCGAAGACGAATCCTTGCTGTAACATCCATGTTCCAATTTTGACGAACAAGAATAATGTCGCCTGTATGCTGTGGGTCTGGTGGGAGAAATGTAGCGCGGCGCTCATTCAAAAAGAGCGTTTGCGAGAATGCATCTATACGTGCACCACCACGTGCATTGTGAAGACGCAATGAAACCATAGGACGGCGATATTCGGCATCAACGAAAATAACACGTTCGCGTGCCGTTGTTGCCCCACCACGCCCTTCGACGAGGACAGGAACGTTGTTGATTGGTAGCTGGTGATAGACACTTGTAATAGTGCCCGATGTGCCAATTGTTGCAATGAGAAGCGTATCAGTCAAGTTCTGTACAGATATGGGAACAACACCACCGAAGTTCACTCGTGCACGCAGTAAATTCTGCCCGCGGATATATACAGGTGTTCTGGGACCAATAATCACTGGGGTGATAGAGGAGATAACAGGAGGCTGGACGAATATAAATTCTGTGTTGGACACAGCTGTTCCACCGGGAGTTGTAACTTCGATATGTCCTGTGCGGCTTTGTGGTCCCGGGCGTACAATCAGTGGGTCAATACTCACAATAGCTGCTGGCGAGCGACCAATTCGAACAGACTGAACATTTGTCAGGTTCTCGCCAGTGATGCGTATTTCTGTATTCGGGCCTCCTTCACGAGGCTCAAACTGGGTAATCGTTGGCGGGGGAAGGGGTGGAGGAATACAACGCAGTGGCACAGGAGCAAAGGAAGACAGCGTGTCAGCTTGAGGGTTCATATTTGTTACACGGATAAAGCCGCTCATGCACCTGTTGTGCTGTATCTCAACAACGATTGTGTCTCGCATAACTGGTGGAACAACGGTTGTGTCCACACTTTCTACACGACTGACAACAGTGAGATTAATGCCATTAATGCTCGGTTGTACTTCGGGTGTCAGTGCTGCGCCGACGATATAAACAAGCGTTCTGCCAGAATTACCGCTTGGTATATCTGTAGGGAACACACTGTACACAAGAGGACGAATGAATGTGCGCACTGGTACAAAGGTTATGCAGTTACTGACGCCACAGGGGGTTGTAACGCAGAGATTGCCGTTTTGTGCTAGTCCAACAATAAAGCGAATTTGCGTTGGGCTTACGGAAATAATTTGTGTTTGGGGAATATTGTTGATAGAGACACTGCCGCCGAGAAGATTCTTACCATAAATAATCATGTTTGTGCCTGTACCTCCGGTTGCGGTGCCACTACGTCCGATAACCCCATCGTTCACAAAAACGCTGTCAATGATTGGGGGAGCGCATTGTGCATATAGTGAGTGATGTGTGTAGCAGCAAGCAATAGCAATACAAAAAGCGAGTATTCTTAATCTGCACAGTAGGCGTAGAGACATATTATGTATGTGTTGGTAAGCGAAGCCGAATATATCCATAGGAGCAGAAGCGGGAATGACTGTTACAGAGTGAAACAATCATGCACGTGGGTAGACAAACTTGTTTCACACCAGAACACAAAAATAGGGATTTTTCAAAAAACATCGAGTATACACCAAATACCGTGCCGTACAGGATTTCCCAATGACAAAACACTGAAAAAGTTTTATATTGAGCGCTACGTGCTTTGCCAATCTGTTATCTAGAACAGTGCAAAGCCGAACAGTGTAGTTCAGCGTTTATTTGTGGGAGGAGGAAGATATGAGTGTAGCGACAACATCGCCATTACATGCTGGGAAACCAGAGAGTGCACACCGCTTGGCGTTCATAGATATTATGCGTGGCATTGCCTGTGTGTGGATGATAGAAACGCACGTTGTCAATGCTTGCTTAAGCTGGCAGTATCGTGGTGGTTGGTTTTTTACGATGCTGAACACATCAAATGGCTATGTGTCAGTATCGTTTATTTTTTGCGCAGGAGCGGGGTTTTGGCTTGCCGCGTCGCGCAAAGTAGCAGAATATAAAGCATTCCAACCGTCCCTATGGCAGTATGTGCGACGCTTGGGGTTTATCCTAATGGTAGCCTACTGGTTACATGTGCCTACTATTTCACTTGGTAAGTATCTGATTGCTCCGCCTGAACGGCAAAATCTCTTGTGGATTTGTGATGTCCTTCACACTATTGTGATAGCATCATGTATTGCACTAGCGTTGTTACTTGTTGTTCCAACGCTCAAACAACTGCGCTGGGTGTTTGTTGGTGTTGCACTAGTATTTATCTATGCTGCACCGCTTGTGTGGCAGCTGGAACCAGATACGTTTCTCCCCCGTGTATTGGGTGCGTACATTTCGCGACCACCAGCTGCTGCATTCCCATTATTTCCTTGGTGTGCCTATTTCTTCATGGGTGCTGCATTGACAGCATTTTTTATGGAATCTTCTGATAGGCGGAAGTTCGCACAACGTAGTGCATGGATTGCCTGTGTAACGCCATTTGTTGTGATGACGTTCTTGTGGACAGGGTGGAATCGAGTATTCGATTATGGCTGGACCGACAATTGGTATCTTTGCTCGCCTGGTAATGTGCTCTTTCGCGTGAGCGGCTCTATATTGCTCTTCTCAATGCTGTACCTATGGCAAGAGCGTATAGTGAAATGGTCTGTGTTTGGCCGTACTCCTGCATCGTGGTTACAACTTATGGGTCAAGAATCACTGTTTGTCTATGTCTTTCATCTCATGATTGTGTATGGGTCTCCCGCTAATCTTGGGTTATCGTATTTCGTGAGTGGAGTATTGCGCCCATTTGCGGTGATTGTCATAACGCTTGCAGTGATTGTTGCTGTGTATGTGCTGATGGAACAATGGCATACGGCGAAAAAACAGTCGCCTCATATTCCTAAAAGGATCATTTGGGCGTTTGGAGTACTCTTTGCCTTGGTTTTTGTTCTTGTTACACCACAGTTTGCCGACATGGCAGAAGCATGGGCATTGAAAAACCTTGCGGGCTTGATACGGACTCCATTGCAGCAGCCATAGCACACTGGCACAATTGATGTGTTTGATAATGAGTTGAGTTGTCTAGTGTACCCATATGAGGTTTCGACGCTTGCCACATCGCGTTGCGTACCGCCGAATGCGTCGGCATGTAGAAATGTATTTTGTGCTATATCTAGCAGCATTACTGCTACTCTTACCGAGTAAGCAGGAGTCCGAAAAAGAGCTGCCTGATACCTCGCTTGTATATGAGCTCTTACGGTCGCGGTTTGTGATTGCTGCCGAGCGCTCTGTTTTGAGCTGTCAACTACTTGCTATCGGTGATAGTGTGCGTGTTGTATCGCTCGATTCTGTCAATATTATATCCTCAAGCGGGGATGTCGGGGAAATAGAGTATGAGTTTCAGATAGAGGACGAAACACAAGGGCAAACACTGACAATTTCCTCGAAGAGTCCACGCATTGGCATTTTCAGTATGAAACAAGACACGCAGCGCAGGCTTGCTGAATTCATGTGGCAGCCTGTTCGCAATGAACGGCGCAGCAAAACGCTTAGGGTATCTGTGCTTGCAATAGCACAGCCAGTTGTTCCCTCGACAATTACCCATCCAGAGATTCGTGAACGCCTAGCTCAGATCCTTGCCTATCAACGGCGCATTGATACTGCGCGCACAGAATTTCGTATCGCAATATCATTCCTCGATGCTGGGCGAAGTCTTGCTGTAAGTAGCATTGATGTAGATAGCTTGGTCAATGTGTTGCGTGCTTCAGCAGCAACGGTATCATCGACGTTTCCTGCAACGTTCATTACCCCGCGCTCGTTTGTGCCACCTCCGCCTGGGGATTTTTCTTTATATGCTGTGTATGAGCGCATTGAGTGCTTACCGTTTCAGCAATGGGATAACACTGTGCGCGTTTATGGGATGAATGTGCGGACAGAAGGGCGAGGCGACCCAAAAACAACGATATTGCGTTCCGACCGCGCTGATGGTAGTGGTACAGTAACAGTGACAGAAGTTCGTCCCGATGCGATTCGTCTAAGCGGAACAGCACCAAGCTCGGGTGTCATGACGGTGCGTGTTACTGTAACCCGCAGCGGCGATGGTAAGCAG
The DNA here is from genome assembly GCA_025055035.1 of Candidatus Kapaibacterium sp. GTDB lineage: Bacteria > Bacteroidota > Ignavibacteria > Kapaibacteriales > UBA4661 > PH2015. The sequence goes on along the minus strand of JANWZB010000056.1, from coordinate 10,224 downwards.
GCAGTAGTAGATTTTCCAGTGCGTGCCATACCACTGCCACCGCCCGATATACCGCGTAAAATGTATGCTGGTACTGCATATGAGTTTGATGCTAAGCTGCCGTTTGTAACAGGTCAAGAACTCCGTGCGGTGCTCTCACTTGCAGGAAAGGAACGCTCTGTGGGACAGCAAGGAGCAAAGTTTACATTTGTTCCCGAAGAAAGCGATATCGGCAAAACCTTTACGTTCGAGCGCTTTGTTGGTGGAAAGCGGGTTGGAGAAGTATATTCTGTGCGTGTCGAAGAGTTCCCACCTCCGGAAATCGTAGAACTATTCTCGCAAGGTGCTGATGAGTACGTCCGAACGCGCTGCTACGGTCAGGTTAATGGCGATGATAATCGTGTAACGCTAGAGGTCAAGGGGAATCTGAAAGTTGCTGAGCGCTTTGGTGATCGGAGAACTGAGCCACCAGTTACTCTTCAACTGTTTAAAATCAGTAAAGCAGAAGCAGACAAGCCATATAAGGGGACAATTCGTGCTATTGATGCAAAGGGACGTGCATCGCTTGCACGATTTATTGACCGTAACGACTAGCTACCCTAGAAGGCTACCAATTGGTATGATTAAGCGTGCACTTGATAGCTCATAGGGCATGCAGAGCATAGGTGATACGAGAGGAGCATAATAGTATTAACTACTATTGTGCAGCTTGCATTAGAGACTATCAGTGCTGCTGATGCACGCAGTAAGCTCCGCTTTACTACGCTACCTATGCCAGAATCGTGATTCTCGGGCGGGTCTGGATGACAATATCTCACCTCGGTGTGGTGTTGTATCGGGTAGATAAAGCGTTTGCTGAATATGCCTGTACCTATACGAATGCTTTCTTCTCTACTACCCCCTTTACGATTGGTGATGTGAATGCCAAGCAGAATATAACAGGCGATGGCATTGGAATTGGAATTGTTGTGGTAATAACGCAATTGCACTTGCGTGTGCGATAGCGAAAACGTACAGTCTGCTCCTTCTATTCTCTCATGTGATTGTAGTAATAGAAATTTGTTTTTACAAAAAATACTGCTATTTTCGTGCTACCTAGTGTTTCAAAATATTTCACTTCACAAAGGATAACCCTATGATGCGATATCTCGTGGTGTGGTGTTTTGGCAGTATAATGCTTGTGTGCAGTGCGTGCTCTAGTGCTTCAGAGCCAGGGCAATTAGCAGAATTTTCGAGTAATGGACAAGACATTTTGGTGCGCAATCTCCATGCGGGTTCGGAACATCGCTTTACGCTAGTGAGCTTGCGCGATCGCTCCATTGTGCCAAATAGCGATTCAGCTACAACCAAATGGGATATCGGTTTCCGCAAGACAACTATCATTGTGAATGGCGGAAAAATCCGTGCCGGTCGAGGGGGAATTCAACGCTTGCAAAACCAGCGCTACGACGAACTCAGAGAAGCACCACTAACTGGCTATCGAGGGGATGATGCTGAAGATAATCTAGCACTGACACCTCGCAGCGGGGAAAGTTGGTACTTGTATAGCGGTACATCTATTACACCACTGAAAGATGTAGTATTGGTGCTACGTACAGGAGATGGAACAAACTTTGCAAAGCTTGAAGTTCAAAGCTATTATAAAAATATGGTTGAGCCAAGTATCACCGCTCCAGCGCGCTACTACTCTTTCCGATATCAGATACAGACTAATGGCTCGCGCCAGTTTCCCTAAAAGAGTCTATGCTTTGGATGGATGTATAGTGTAAATATCGAGTACCTACGACACACTGAGCATGATACAGCTGCCGAATTTAGTATTTATTGGTTTTCGTGGCACGGGGAAAACGACACTTTCGTGCTACCTCGCTCAACAATGTGGCATTCATCGGTGCTCCACCGATGAATTGATTGTACAGCAGCAAGGCATGAGTATTGCTCAACTTGTTGCACAGTATGGCTGGGAAGAATTTCGGCGTCTGGAGCGCCTATGCATTCACAAGCTTGTGCAGCAATGTGGGCATATTATCGATTGCGGTGGAGGAGTTGTTGAAGATGAGGGCAATATGCGTCTTCTTCGGCAGAATGGGAAGATTATCTGGATTCATGCACATCTTGACGATATTCTACAGCGCTTGATGACGTATGATAATGACAACCAGCGCCCGCTATTGAATACCCGTCTCAGCCGCTATGAGGATATTGTACAGAATTATACACGCCGCTTGCCTCTATATGAACGGTATGCAGAGTATACGGTCAACACATCGCATATGAGTCTAGAAGAGGCATGCCACCATCTTATGCTGTATGCTCGGGAAGTATTATCACAATCTTCAATGTCGCCCTAGTGTTGTCTAACGGCGATAGCGGCGAATGTAATCGTGAAAATTCCATGAGGCAAGCTTGTCGAGCACAGCTTGCACGCCGTTGTGGAAAAGCTGGATTTTTTCGCTGTCGCTGAGCGCAAAATCAATCGCGCTCACAAAATGCTCTTGGTTATCGCGAAGAATGCGGTTGCTGATATGAATAATGCGGGCAGCATTGTGTGGGCTGCTGTTGATATAGCTTTTGTCGCCATGCTGACTTGCTGTTTGGAAGATAGCCAGTCCAAGCTTAAAGAAGTTATCGAGCTTTGGGTGTTCATACTTACGCGATATATCCTCTATCATCAAGCCGAATGTTGGGCAGCGTGGAGGGCGCGCAAAGTCGGAAACGTCAAAGATGGAAAGCGGGAAATTGGAGACGATAAATCCGTCCATAAAACAGGTATCGCCTGGAAGCTTGAGATTCTCAGGGCCTGTAGCAAAATCTTGCAAGCGAAATGGTGAAAAAAAGAATGGGATAGAAGCGGAAGCACGGATAATGTCGCTGAGGAGAATAATATCGGCGTTGTGGACATACTCATCCAAATCTAATGGAAATACTGCCTTACGCCGATGTGTAATGTCCGATACGACGACCTGAAAATCTTGTTCGAGGTCTTGCCCCTTGATGCGAATAGAGTCGCGCTGCCACTTGGCTTTCAGCTCGCCGACGGTGAAGGGTCGCCCAGCGTTGAGGTGTTGAAATTCGCGTCGTAAGAAATGCTTAAGTTGCCGCCCGGGATTTAAACCCATGCGTACCATAACCTCGTTGAGATTGCGCAGAATAGCGATGGTAATTTTTGCGCGATTGAGCAGTGTTTCAAGAGGATTATCTGTGTTCGGCACTGTTAACAGCCGAACAACTGCTTGAGCATCGCTACCTCCATCGGCAAATCCTAGAAAATCAATATTCGCTAGAATGTCGAGTAGTAGCGACGTTCTGTGGTGTATTGCGCTTGCTCCTGCGCATGCAAGAAAAGCAGCATTCAAAGCTCCAGCACTTGTTCCTGCAATTTTGCGGAAACGCAGCCCGCATTCTTCTAGAGCATACAATGCTCCAATCGCTGCAATGCCCTTGACTCCGCCACCTTCGATAACAATGTCAATAAAGCCAACAGTTTCGCCATCATGTGTGGTGTATGTCAAGTCTGTTGCATCGGCAAGATTAAAATGCCTCTTAAATACGTCGATCTCATGCTGAATACTGCTAATAAAATCTTGTGCAACGAGCATATGGCAAAGTGCTGAAAACAAGTTGGTCAGAGAATGACATGGATAAACGATGGGATAATAGCAAAAAAGTTGCGAACGTTCAATCTTGTAGATTGCTGCATCATGCAGTATGTTGACAGAATATGCCATTTTCTGTAGTTTTGCTGCAGTGTGCTCATAATAGTTATTGCATAAATACTTGCGGAGATGTGGAATATGGTGACGCCAACACTTTCAAGTTACCAGCAACCAATGCTTTGTAAGGAATGGTTAGATGAGGTTATACAGCGCAAATGGTTTAAGCTCTTTGTGCCTGAGACGCTTGGTGGTCTGGGATTGTGCTTTCATGACGCATTGCGCATTTTGATGGAGTCAGCAAGCATTCATGGTAGTCTTGGTTGGGCTGTCAATCTAGGTGGTGCTGCGAGCTACTTTTGCGGGTTCTATGAGCCGGAAGTGGCGCGTAGACTCTTTGAATCTGATAATGCTGTTATTGCAGGAAGCGGACACCCAAGCGGAGAGGCACGGCGCGTTGCAGGGGGATACCGACTGCGTGGCATCTGGGAACGGTGTAGTGGTGCAGCTCATGCAACGATATTAACATTTAATGCAAAAGCTGATGATGGTACAATCCGCTCGTTTACTGTATTGCCTGAGCACGTTGAAATGCAAGATGCATGGAAAAGTTTTGGTTTGAAAGCAACATCGACCTACCAAATAACAGTGCGCGATGCCTTTGTTCCCGACGAGCTAGTATTCGACATCGGTACAATACGCTTTCTGCCTCAATATGCCGTCTATCATATACCATTTGATGTGCTTGCTCGATGCTGCTTATTCTCAACGCTGATTGGAATTGCCCAGTGTTTTGTGCAGCATATGCATAACGATGCGCAATACACGTGGCTTTGCAACGATATTGAGCAGTTTCGGCTACGCTTACTGCGCGATGCTCAGCGAGTACTCAGGTTTGCACGTATGTTTGATGAACCAATTCAGTCGGCTCAAAGCCTTGAACGGCATCGAGAAGAGCTCCGTCAAATGGTCTCGTCTGCTAGCTCATCCATCTATCATCAGGCGTGCGAGATATACTACAAAGCTGGTATTAGTCTCACAAGCGAAGAGTCGCTTGCTCACTGGGCATACCGCGATGTTATAGTTGCTGTGCAGCATTTCTATTTGCGCTAGGGCATAACGCCTGTCTATTGCCTACTCAATATTTCTGCATGAAATGCAAAAAATAGTTGCATAGATGAGAAAAAAAGAATATTTTCGGATAAAGTACTCTTTAAAAGTTTTCTGAGCCTTGCTATACCATAGATAAAAACAGAAGGCATAGGTGAGCGTATAGCAACCTCATGAAAGTTTATCAAAAGCGGCTATACAAGCACAGGTGCAAGAGTAATAAAAGATAAAATCGTCTTTTATTTAGGAATTGTCGAACTCAACAAGTACACACATGCGATGAAGATACTCCGCCGTAACAGTTTTTCGTTTCTCTCTAACGAGCAACACTCGATAGCGAGTCCGAAGCATGAGCAGCAGGAAGCGCAACGCTGCTATCACTGTGGGGAAATATGTGTTGATACGCAGATTGTTATGGATAACCATGTGTTTTGTTGCGAGGGCTGTAGGTTTGTCTATGAGTTGCTACGCGATAACCACTTATGTTCATACTATGACATTGATGCTCACCCGGGTAACTCTCTGCGCCATGTATCCACAATACAACGGCGCAGTCGATTCGACTATCTCGATGACCCAGACGTACGCTCGGCTCTCCTGCAGTTCGCTAGTGAAACTGTTGCAAAAGTATGCTTCCGTATCCCGCACATACATTGTGCGTCATGTCTTTGGCTGTTAGAAAAGCTATATAAGTTCCATGATGGTATCTGCACGTCGACGGTAGAGTTTGCGCGCAAGGAGGTGTATATCACATTCAATCCGCGCAAGATTTCCGTGCGCGGCATTGTGGAGCTGCTAACGACACTTGGATACGAACCCGAGATACACTTGGATGTGCTGCACAAACAACGGCACAAAACGCACCAGGGTACAGCGCAAATAATACATGGCACCCGACAGGCATCACAAAAAGATGCTGAAGCAACGTATCGAACATCGCTGTACATGAAAATCGGCATCGCAGGTTTTGCTTTTGGTAACACCATGATACTGAGTTTTCCTGAATACCTCTCAGGAACTACGACACTCGACCCACAGCTTCGTGTATTGTTTGGCTGGTTGAGCATTGGTATTTCTATACCTGTGCTACTGTATTCAGCCTCGGAGTATTTTGTATTATCATGGCAAAGCCTCAAACATTGGCACATAAGCCTTGATGTACCGATAGCATTAGGCATTACTGTGTTATTTGTGCGTAGTGTCTGGGAAATTCTCATCGGAGCAACAAGCGGGTACTTAGATTCGTTCTCAGGTCTTGTATTTCTGCTGCTTTGCGGTAAACTGTTTCAGCACAAAACGTATGATACGCTTTCTTTTGACCGCGACTACACATCATATTTCCCCATAGCGATAAGCGTGATACGTGATGGTATGGAAACAACAATTCCACTGTCGAAGCTGGGTGTTGGTGATCGGATACTACTGCGGCACAATGAACTTGTACCTGCTGACAGTGTGATAGAGTCTTCTGAAGGGTATATCGATTATAGCTTCGTTACTGGCGAGTCTGCACCAGTGCGTGTTATACAGGGGGATACTGTGTACGCTGGTGGGCGGGTTATTGGTCAAGCACTAGCAATGAAAACAACCGCTACAGTTTCACAAAGTTATCTGACGTCGCTCTGGAATAATGAGGCATTTCGAAAACACCGAAAAAGCGCTTTAGAGGAGGTATCAGACAGGTTTGGTGCATACTTTACCGTATTTGTCGTATCACTAGCTGCAGTAGCGTGGGTACTGTGGTTGCCAGATACTGCCAAAGCTGCACATGCCGCAACTGCTGTGCTCATTATCGCCTGCCCGTGTGCAATGACCTTAGCAGCGCCATTTGCTCTTGGATGGGCAGTGAAGATATTGGGTAATGCGGGCTTTTATCTCAAAAATACGTCGGTTGTAGTCGAGCTGACACGAGTTAATACGTTAGTATTCGACAAGACCGGAACGCTCACTGATACTGCAAAAAACAGAGTACAGTTTGTCGGTAGCAAGTTGTCAGCTCAGGAGCAAGAATATCTTGCTGCTGCATTATGCCAATCATCGCACCCGCTTTCTCGTGCAATTGCTTCCACGATGAAGTATGCTACCAATCTAATGCTCACAGTGTCCTCCTACGAGGAGGCAGTATCCTACGGGTTTACCTGTTCAGTAGAAGGACACAGTGTCCATATTGGCTCAGCAGAGTATGTCGGTACGATACTCTATGGGAAAGACCGTTGGGCTGCAGTACTGAATGCAGAGATGTTCTGTCGGTATGTACAACGCCGTAATGCGATACTGGATGCCCGCATAATCGACTATCCCTTAAATGCTTTCACAATACCAAAGCAACACCCAAAGATTGGTGCAGAGGTACATGTTGCACTCGATGGTGTGTACAAGGGATTCTTTGTTGTACAGCCACAGTATAGGCATGGTCTTGCCGAGCTATTCGATGCGTTGCAGCGGCGCTTCCAGTTGTTTATAGTATCGGGTGATAATGACGCTGAACGAGAGAATCTTGCAGCATTGTTGGGCTGTACGGTAGTGGAAAGTATGTGCCGTATGGTGTTTTATCAAACTCCTCACGATAAGCTTGAGCGTGTGCGAGAGCTCCAAGCACGTGGGGCACGTGTTGCAATGATTGGCGATGGATTAAACGATGCTGGGGCACTACAGCAAAGTGATGTTGGTATTGCCCTGGCAAGTGAACACGCGGCGTTTTCACCTGCGTGCGATGCTGTGCTTTCGGCAGACAAACTATACCGTCTTGCTGACTACGCAAAGTTTGCCGCTGATACGCGGCGTGTCATTATTGGTGCATTCTGGATTTCTATACTCTATAACGCTATAGGTTTGACATTTGCCGTGATGGGCTGGCTATCACCTCTAGTGAGTGCGATTCTCATGCCAGTAAGTAATACAACTGTCATTGGCTTTGCTAGCGGAGCAACACTTCTCAGTGCAAAGCTCCGCCAAATATAGAGCCGAGTGTCAGACACTACAACATGCTAAGGAGGAAATATACTGTATGCCTACAGAAATAGTCATGGTACTTGTGGGTTGTAGTACAGCCTTCGCTGTAACGTTCTTAGGTGCATTTATCTGGGCTGTGAAGACTGGTCAGTTTGAAGACCGCACAACGCCTGCAATGCGCATACTACTCGACGACAAAGAATAGACAAAGCGATTGTTGTTCCAATGATTTCAAGGAGATATGCAATGTCGAATGTTGAAACCTTCCACTATGATAACAAGATTGTGCGCGATTTTGCTATCGCGACAGTTGTGTGGGGAATTGTTGGATTTTTGGTTGGCTTAATTATTGCACTAAAGTTGGTATTCCCTGATTTCTTAGGCGTTATTCCTGAGCTATCATATGGACGCTTACGTCCCTTGCACACGAATGCTGTTATTTTTGCCTTTGCCGGTAATGCTATTTTTGTTGGTGTGTATTACTCGTTGCAGCGCCTATGTAAGGCACGGATGTACAGTGATGTGCTCAGTAAACTCCATTTCTGGGGCTGGCAGCTTATCATTGTATCGGCGGCGCTAACGCTCCCGCTTGGTTTTACGACAAGTAAGGAATATGCAGAGCTTGAGTGGCCTATTGACATTGCTATCACACTTGTGTGGGTGGTTTTCGGCATCAACATGTTTGGTACTATTCTCAAGCGTCGCGAGAAGCATCTCTATGTAGCAATATGGTTCTATATCTCAACATTCCTCACCGTTGCAATGCTGCATGTAGTGAATTCGTTCGAGATACCTGTTACGTTTCTGAAAAGCTATTCGTTCTATGCAGGTGTACAAGATGCGCTAGTGCAATGGTGGTATGGGCATAACGCTGTGGCGTTTTTCCTTACAACGCCATTTTTGGGGATTATGTACTACTTTGTTCCTAAAGCAGCAAACCGCCCAGTATTTTCCTATCGTCTGTCAATAGTGCACTTTTGGGCACTAATTTTTATCTACATTTGGGCGGGCCCACATCATCTTCTCTATACAGCACTACCGGATTGGGCACAATCGCTAGGGACAGTTTTCTCGTTTATGCTTATTGCACCGTCGTGGGGAGGTATGATTAATGGTCTGATGACGTTGCGTGGAGCATGGGACCGCGTACGTCAAGACCCCGTGCTGAAGTTTATGGTAGTGGGGATAACAGCCTATGGTATGTCCACGTTTGAGGGACCGATGATGTCACTGAAAAATGTCAATGCTATTACGCACTATACAGACTATGTGATAGGGCATGTGCATTTGGGAGCACTTGCGTGGAATGGTGGTTTAGCATTTGGCATGCTATACTATATTATTCCACGCATCTTTCGGTCAGAAATTTTCTCTACAAAGCTTGCGAACTTTCACTTTTGGGCTGCAACGCTGGGTATAGGATTTTATGTCATCCCGATGTATTGGGGAGGTATTACGCAAAGTCTGATGTGGAAGGACTTTACAGCAGATGGCTTGCTGCGCTACCCAAACTTTCTTGAAACAGTAACGCAAATCATCCCGATGTACGCATTGCGTGCTATTGGCGGAACGCTCTACATTATCGGGACGTGTGCAGGTGCATACAATCTCTACAAAACTGCCAAGGCGGGAGCACTCGTAGCAGATGAACAAGTACACGCAGCATCGTTCCGCCATCAAGAAGACCCAAAAGGTACATACTGGCATCGTTTGCTTGAAGGAAAGCCTATACAGTTCGCTATACTCAGCTTTGTTGCTGTTGTCATTGGTGGTGTAATAGAGTACGTTCCAACTGTTCTTGTTAAATCGAACATTCCAACAATTTCGAGTGTAAAACCTTACACACCGCTTGAGATTGAGGGTCGTGATGTATATATCAAAGAAGGGTGCGTGGGCTGCCATTCTCAAATGATACGTCCCTTACGTTCTGAGACCGTGCGCTATGGAGAATACTCGAAAGTAGGAGAATTTGTGTACGACCATCCGTTTTTATGGGGTTCGAAGCGAACAGGTCCGGATTTGCATCGGGTTGGAGGAAAATATCCCGATACATGGCACTATATGCACTTTAAAGAGCCACAGACAATATCGCCCGGTTCAATCATGCCTGCATATCCTTGGCTTGCAGAACGCAAGATAGACCAGAGCCATATTGAAGGCAAGATTATTACCCTGCGCCGTTTGGGTGTACCGTATCCCGAAGGCTTTGAAAAGCAAGCTGCCGATAGTATGAAAGCCCAAGCACAGGCAATCGCAGCACGTTTAGCACAAGCAGGAATGAAAGTCGACCCAGAATCTGAAATGGTAGCACTGATTGCGTATATGCAGCGTCTGGGCACAGATATTAAGCATGCACCTAAAGAAGAGATAAAAGGCAGTAAGCCGCCGGTAACGTCGCAGAAATGACGCTACGTTTACCGCATAGTATCCTACAACCGTTTACGTGTATACGCGTATGATGAAAAACGTTCTTCAGCATACTCTCGGTGCTGATGTATATGCGATCATTTCGCTCTTAGTGTTTGTTACT
>JANWZB010000055.1 GCA_025055035.1 Candidatus Kapaibacterium sp. | reverse complement strand
TTATTTTCCATGAAAATTCGCTACCTTTGTTGCTCGGCGTGCAAGCACCCATTTGAAGCATGGAAATGCGGAAGAATGCTGCTTGCTGGGGCAAAGTCACTGTCCTGTAAATGTGCAGAAGAAAAATATGCCGAAACGTTCAGATATCACAAGTGTTCTGGTAATTGGCTCAGGTCCGATTATTATTGGACAGGCGTGTGAGTTCGACTACAGTGGCACACAAGCCTGCAAGGCATTACGAGAAGAGGGAATTCGTGTTGCGCTCATTAACTCGAACCCTGCAACTATTATGACAGATCCTGATATTGCTGATGCAACGTATATTGAGCCTATCACTCCTGAGTACGTAGAAGCAGTAATTGCAAAAGAGCGCCCTAGTGCAATTCTGCCGACAGTTGGAGGTCAAACAGCACTCAATGTGGCGCTCGAAGTGCATCGTCGTGGTATCTTAGAGAAATATGGTGTGCAGCTTATTGGCTCAAAGCCGGAATCTATTCGCATGGCAGAAGATCGCGAAGAATTTCTTGCTGCAATGAAGCGGTGTGGTCTAGAAATGCCAAGAGGAGGTTTTGTAACCTCAATGGAGGAAGGTGTAGCTGAAGCGAAAAATATCGGACGATTTCCAATAATTATTCGCCCTTCGTTTACACTGGGTGGTACAGGTGGGGGTATAGCGTATGACTGGGAAGACTTCAAGCAAAAGCTTAGCGCTGCCCTCGAAGCAAGCCCAATACGGCGTGTTCTTGTGGAAGAGAGCATTATAGGTTGGAAAGAGTACGAGCTTGAAGTGATGCGCGACACAAACGACAACTGTGTCATTATCTGCTCGATTGAAAACTTTGATCCGATGGGTGTTCATACGGGCGACAGCATTACTGTTGCACCAGCGCAAACCCTGACAGACCGTGAATATCAGCACATGCGTGATGCAGCAATCAAGATTATGCGGGAAATTGGTGTAGAAACAGGTGGATCAAATGTTCAGTTTGCTGTTAATCCAGTAGACGGGCGCTTGATTGTTATTGAGATGAATCCTCGTGTTTCCCGTTCATCGGCACTGGCATCCAAAGCAACGGGTTTCCCCATTGCTAAGATTGCCGCAAAGCTGGCAATTGGCTACACACTCGATGAGATTAGGAACGATATCACCAAAAAAACTCCCGCATGTTTTGAACCGACGATTGACTACGTAGTTGTGAAGGTTCCACGCTGGGACTTTGAAAAATTTAAAGGCGTGGATGACGAGCTTACTGTGCAAATGAAGTCTGTTGGCGAAGCGATGGCCTTTGGGCGTACATTTAAAGAAGCCCTTCAGAAAGCACTGCGGAGTATCGAAAAGAATCGTTATGGTTTCGGCTATGATAATCCTTCATACCTTGAACCAATCTCGACATTCCGCGTAGACAAAGAGGTACATCTGAAACGCTTGTTTCGTCGGAAGTCCGATTCTATTTTCGACCTTTGCGATGCACTTCGCATGGGAATGAGCACAGAAGAAATACACGCTGCCACGCACTACGATCCTTGGTTTATCGAGCAGTGCAGGCAAATTGTTCAGGAAGCCGAAGCTTTACTTGCGGAATACCGTGCGTTTCAGGCTTCTCAAAAGAATAGCGGTTCCTTCGCTGGACAGCATATGTCTGTAAATGGCTCTACACAGGGAGCAAGAAACCATCAACAATCCAAGCGTTTTCTTGAGACGCTTAGTACTGAACGCTTGTTTCGCCTGAAGCAATACGGATTTTCGGACTACCAGCTTGCAATGCTCACAGGAGTGAGTGAGATGGATGTTCGTGCCTATCGTGTGCAGCGGGGCATTATACCCGTGTTCAAAACGGTAGATACTTGCGCGGCGGAGTTTGAATCAGAAACGCCGTATCATTACTCTACATATGAGCAAGAGAATGAATCGGTGCGCTCAGAACGTAAGAAAGTTGTAATTCTTGGCAGTGGTCCTAATCGTATTGGTCAGGGAATTGAGTTTGATTACTGCTGTGTGCAAGCTGTCTTTGCTTTGAAGCAAGCAGGATATGAGGCAATTATGATTAATTGTAATCCTGAGACTGTTTCCACAGATTACGACATTACTGATAAGCTCTACTTCGAGCCTCTGACATTGGAAGATGTTCTGAATGTTCTGGAGCATGAGCGTCCTGATGGAGTGATTGTAACATTTGGCGGGCAGACGCCGCTAAAACTTGCTCACGCTATTAGTGCAGCAGGATTTAAGATTATAGGAACATCTCCTGAGGGCATTGACATAGCCGAAGACCGCAAGCGATTCGGCGCTTTGCTCGATGAGCTAAGAATTCCCTGTCCAAAATATGGCACTGCAACAACTGTTGAAGAGGCACTAGAAATTGCACATACGATTGGTTATCCTGTGCTTGTGCGCCCAAGTTATGTGTTGGGTGGGCGCTCGATGCAAATTTGCTATCACGATGATTCGCTACGCCGGTATATGAGTCGTGCTATCAATGTGTCGCCTGAGCGTCCGATTCTAATTGATGAGTTTTTGGAAAATGCCTATGAATTTGATGTCGATGCTGTTGCCGATGGAGAACATGTGGTCATCGGTGCAGTGATGCAACACATTGAAGAAGCAGGTGTGCATTCGGGTGATTCGTCATGTGTTCTGCCGCCTTACAACATCACCCAAGAGCAATTCGAGCGTATTGTAGAATACACTCGTCAGCTTGCTCAGGCGCTCCATGTGGTGGGGCTGATGAATATTCAGCTTGCACTGCAGGAAGACGAGCTGTATGTTTTGGAAGTCAATCCACGAGCTTCGAGAACTGTACCCTTTGTGTCCAAAGCTCGTGGTATTGCGCTTGCACAAATCGCAACCCATCTTATGCTTGGGAAGAAGCTTCGTGATGACGGCATTCCTGCAATAGAAGATTTTTCGCTGTCAGCAAGCCGTGTAGCAATCAAGGAATCTGTCTTTCCGTTCAATAAATTCCCCAAAGCGGACATTTACTTAGGTCCTGAGATGCGTTCCACAGGAGAAGTGATGGGAATTGACAGAGACTTTGCCCGTGCAATTATTAAGGCGAATATTGCGGCGGGCATGAACATACCAGAGCGAGGACGTGTCTTTGCGTCGCTGTGCGACCGCGATAAAACTTTGCGCGCAGCACACATCATTAAAGGATACTATGAGTTGGGTTTCGAGATTCTTGCCACTGCTGGTACTGCAGAGTGGTTGAAGCAGCACGGTGTTCCAGCCTCGGTACTACTAAAGTACTACGAAGGCAGCCCAAATGTTATTGATTACATCGAGCAAGGCTCAATACATCTTGTTATCAATACACCGAAAGGCGAAAATTCTCGTGTTGATGAACAGGTGATGGGGCGCGCTGCTATGAAGTTTAAAGTGCCGTTTATTACAACGCTTGCTGCAGCACAAGCATCGCTAAAAGGTTTACAAAATGCTCGCATTGCTGATGCACTCACAGTGCGCTCTCTGCAAGAGTATTATGCAGAATAACAATCCCACTCACGAAACCATAATGATGCCTTCTAGCATACGCGTCATTGAGCAGATAGTTGCTAGTGCTCTATTTCTATGCGCATCTGCAGCTCTATGTATAGCACAAATGAGCGATTCGCTCGACTATAAGATAGCACAAATGCTACTTATTGGCTTCCGGGGTATGTCTCTTCAGAGCGATGATTCACTTGTGCGCGACATTAAAGCAGGGCGTGTGGGGGGTATTATTCTGTTTGATTATGACGCTCTCACAAAAGAGTATAAGCGCAATATCGAGTCTCCAGAGCAGGTGCGAGCGTTAACAAAGCAGCTTGCCCAAACAGTACAAGATAATGGCGTAGGACTACCATTACTTATTAGCATCGACCAAGAAGGTGGTCGCGTAAGTCGCCTTAAGTCTCGGTATGGATTTCCGGTCTCGGTGTCGCAGCAGTATTTGGGGAGTGTGAATAATCTTGACACTACGCGATGGTATGCGGCAAAAACAGCCCAAACACTTGCAGAGTATGGATTCAACCTGAATTTTGCACCACTTGTTGATTTGAACCGTAATCCCGAAAATCCCGTCATTGGCAAGGTAGAGCGAAGCTTTTCAGCAGACCCTGATATTGTGAGTAAGCATGCAGCAGTCGTTGTAGAGGAGCATCGAAAACGGGGTATTATTACAACGCTGAAGCACTTTCCGGGACACGGTTCATCAACAGCAGACTCACACAAAGGTTTCGTTGATGTGAGTACGACATGGAAATCCGATGAGCTACAGCCGTATGCAGAGCTTATTCGCCAAAATAAGGTGGATATGATTATGACGGCACACATCTTTAACAAATTTCTCGACAGTACTCTTCCAGCAACACTTTCCAAGCGCATCATTACGGGAATACTGCGAGATAGCTTAGGGTACAAGGGTGTTATAATTTCCGATGATATGCAAATGGGTGCCATTGCTCAGTACTACGGTCTTGAAACAGCATTGGAGGAGTGCATTAATGCTGGAGTAGATATCATATGCTTTGGTAATAACCTGCAGTATGATGTCGGTGTTGTGGGTAAGGCAACAGCTATCATCAAGCGCTTGGTAGCAGAAGGAAAAGTCTCGCGAGAGCGCATTGATGAGTCATATCGTCGTATTGTACAACTCAAGCAACGAATCAAGTAGAGGCAGGCTATGCACGACCTTCGAATTGGCAAGCATACAATTGGTGAGGCACATACGCCATTTATTATTGCTGAGATGAGTGGCAATCATAATCAGTCTCTGGAACGCGCACTTGCGATTGTAGAAGCTGCTGCACGGGCTGGTGCTCATGCCATTAAGCTGCAAACCTATACGGCAGATACTATCACACTTGATGTCGAGGATGGGGACTTTTTTATTAGCGATCCTACAAGTCTTTGGAAAGGAACGTCACTCCATGCGTTATACCGACAGGCCTATACGCCCTGGGAGTGGCATAAGCCTATCATGGAGCATGCACGCAAGCTTGCAATCGAAGTGTTTAGTACGCCGTTCGATGAATCTGCTGTAGATTTTCTAGAGAGCTTGGGTGTGCCGTGCTACAAAATTGCCTCATTTGAGAATGTTCATCTTCCACTTATTCGCAAGGCAGCACAGACAGGAAAACCACTCATTATTTCGACGGGTATGGCGACAATTAGTGAGCTTGATGAGGCAGTCAGAACAGCACGCGAAGCAGGCTGTACAGACATTGTACTGCTAAAATGTACCAGCACCTATCCTGCATCGCCTGACAATACTAATCTTCTGACAATCCCTCACATGCGGGAAATGTTCGATTGCCACGTCGGACTTTCCGATCACACGATGGGTATTGGTGTTGCTGTTGCATCAGTGGCTCTCGGCGCACGTGTTATTGAGAAGCATTTCACATTGCGACGCGCTGACGGAGGAGTTGACGCTGCATTTTCTATGGAGCCCGAAGAGATGAAGGCACTAGTTATTGAATCAGAGCGAGCACACCGGGCGCTAGGTCGTGTGAGCTACGGTCCGACGGAAGCAGAAAAGAAGTCAATTCAGTTTCGCCGTTCGCTTTTTGTGGCAAAGGATATGCAAGCAGGGGAGAGATTTAGTTCAGAAAACTTGCGTGTTGTGCGTCCGGGAACAGGCTTACCACCAAAGTTCTATGAAACGCTTCTAGGGAAAGCTGTTCGGCGTGATGTGAAAAAGGGAACACCAGTATCGTGGGAATTATTGGATTCTGCGCCTTAAGAGCAACTTGATGCAGCGTGATAAGCTGTGTCGAAAGGCATAGGCTAAGGTATGTAGTATGATAGCGACAACTTTGTGCGCTAAGCAACAAACCCCTATACAAAAGCTTGTGCTAGGGACAGTGCAGCTTGGTATGCCCTACGGTATCAACAATATGTCTGGGCAGCCGAGTAGCCAAGAAGCACAGCAAATACTACAGTATGCCTATGATCATGGTATCCGTACTCTCGATACTGCCGATGCCTATGGAACGGCAATACAGGAAATAGGGACGTTCCATGCGTCATCGCAATGCCAATTTCGTGTGATAACAAAGTTTCATGCTGATGCTACTACGGATATAACACAGAAATTGCGAGAGACCCTTGATGCGTTACATATTCCGGCAGTGTATTGTTATCAATTCCATTGCTTTCATGATATCTGTGCGTTCCCGCACGTGCATAATGCACTTCGCGAACTACAGCATAGCGGATATATTCATCGTGTAGGTGTTTCTGTGTACACTAATGATGAGATACTTAGCGCAGCCCGTATGCCGATGATTGACGTTATACAATTTCCCTTTAATCTGCTAGACAACATGCAGCTGCGTGGTGATGTGATGCGTATTGCCAAAAGTGAAGGGAAGGAACTTCATGCGCGATCAATCTTTCTTCAAGGCTTGCTGTTCAAGCCAATAGAAACGTTTCCAAAGTCTCTAGCCCCGCTGATTCCCTATGTTCAACATTTGCACAGGCTTCGAGAAAGCAGTAGATTTGCAACAAAGCCCACAGCATTGCAATCACTTGCGCTACACTATGTTATGTATAATCCTCTGATAGATGCTGTGCTCTTTGGTGTGGAAACCTTATCGCAACTTGTGGATATCCTGCATTTTTTACAGGAGCCGCCAGATATTGGTCTTCTTCAGGAAGTAGATAATATCATCGTTCAAGAAGCATCACTGCTCAATCCATCATCGTGGGCGTAGGATTGTTTGAGAAAGTATAGCTTTGTACAAGAGTTCCACAATGACACGAATTATTGCAATAGTGCAAGCTCGCATGAGCTCAACGCGGCTGCCGGGAAAGGTTCTAAAGCCACTTGGCAGTAAGCCTGCTATAGCGCAAGTAATTCATCAGCTGTCCGGAGCAAATAATATTCACAAGATTGTTGTGGCAACAAGCGTTGATGCAAGCGATGACCCCGTTGTTATGTGGGCGCGACGTGCGCACGTAGAGTATACACGAGGGAGTTTATACGATGTGCTCGACCGATACTATCACGCAGCACTACACTATAAGCCTGATGCTATCGTGCGAATTACTGCAGACTGCCCACTGCTCGATGCTGAGGTCGTTGATGCAGTCATAGAACGTTTTTTGCAAGGAGACTGCGATTATGCGGCAAACATCAACCCGCCCACGTATCCTGATGGCTTGGATACTGAAGTTATGACGTTTGCTGCACTGGAACGTACATGGAAAGAAGCAACGCATCCTGTCGAGCGAGAACATGTTACGCTGTACATTCGCAATCATCCGAAGCTGTTTCGGATTGCAAACGTTCAACATACTGAGGATTTGAGTAAGCTCCGCTGGACTCTGGATACACCAGAAGACTATGCCTTTTTGAACAAGGTTGTTCAAAAGCTAGAGATGCTTCACATTCGTGAAACGAAGCCACGATTCTCTATGCATGAGGTGCTAGCACTTTTGGCGTCAGATAGTACTCTTCGTGAAACTCAGAATAATCGACCTTCTTCACCAGAACCGTATTTTTCTTCGCTGCAGCATGATTATGTTGCGCGCCTCTAGAAGGGCACATGCTGCTAAAATTCCAAGTGTGTGGTAAAAGTCTACTATGCAGCGTATCACGAATTTTACCAAATCGAACGAATACCGCTCAGTCATTCACGACCTTATTCCCGGAGGTGCGCATACATATTCGCGAGGTGATGACCAATTTCCTGCCCTTTCCCCAGCAGCGATATCGCATGGCAAAGGTGCGTATGTTTGGGATATAGATGGTAACAAGTATCTGGACTGCCCAATGGGCTTGACGTCCGTTAGCTTAGGGCATGCATATGAGCCTGTACTAGAGCGAGTGAGAGCTGAACTGGCGAAAGGAGTCAATTTTCAACGTCCATCGTACATTGAGCGGGAAATGGCTGAAACATTCCTATCGCTTGTTCCGCAGCATCAGATGATTAAGTTCGCGAAGAATGGCTCCACGGTAACTACTGCTGCAGTAAAGCTGGCACGCGGTTACACAGGGCGTAAGCTCATTGCTTTTCCGGGCGACCATCCCTTTTATTCCTTCGATGATTGGTTTATTGGCAAGACGCCCTGCAATCTTGGTGTTCCTGACGAAATTTCTGCGCTGTCTGTAACGTACAAAGGATGCGATATAGATTCGCTGCGAGAGCTCTTTAACCAGTATCCTGGGCAAATTGCAGCTGTGATAACTGAGCCAGAGCGTAATGCTTGCGGGAATGGCTGTGGTTGCCCGTATGGGAAAGAAGCACCTAAGCGCTTTCTCCAAGAAGCTATCGAATTAGCACACAATGAGGGAGCGCTATTTATCGTTGATGAGATGATCACGGGCTTCAAGACGCACTTTCCGGGAACAATTGTCAAGTATGGCATAGAACCTGACTTGACAACATGGGGCAAAGGAATTGCTAACGGTTTCTCATTCTGTGCGCTCACGGGAAGGAAGGAAGTAATGGAGCTTGGAGGTATTCGCAACAAAGGTGCAGAAAAGCTGTTTTTAATTTCCAGCACACATGGCGGCGAGACCCATGCTATCGCCGCAGGGCTAGCCACGATTAGTGAATTTATGAAGCACAACGTTGTAGCACATAACCATGCTATCGGCGAACGTTTCATCGCTCGGAACCGTGAGGTTATCGCTCGGCATGGGTTAAGCGACTATATAGAGGTCGTGCCAGCGCAGTGGATGCCGATAATGATATTTAAAGATGCCAATGGTGAAGTCTCAAGCGGCTTGCGGACGCTTGTAATGCAAGAGATGATTGCACGCGGTGTATTGTTTCAGGGAGCATTTGTTCCATGTTTTAGTCATACAGAAGACGACGTGGAATTCTTTGCTGAAGCAATGGGTGAGACTCTAGAAGTGTTTGTACGTGCTTTAGAGAACGGCTTTGAACAATATCTTGTTGGTGAGCCTGTAAAGCCTGTATTCCGAAAAGTTCTATAGATGTTTGTTCCTCTCTTGCGACACGCAGAAAAACTACAAAAACACTATGATAGATACGACCATTAAGCGTTGCACACGCTGTGTGCTGCCAGAAACCCATGAAACGATTACCTTCGATGCTGAAGGTGTGTGCAACATTTGCCGAGGGCAAGAAATTAAGAACGAGAAAATTGATTGGGCTGCTCGCAAAAAAGAGCTTGACGCTCTTATTGAGCAATATCGCGGGAAATATGAGTATGACTGCATTGTTCCCTGCAGCTTTGGCAAAGACAGCACATGGACGTTGTACTACCTTGTGAAGGAGTATGGTATAAAGCCATTGGTCGTTCGATTTGATCATGGATTTTACCGACCTAATACAAATGAGAATGCAAAGCGGGTACAGAGAAAACTCGGTGTTGATGTGTTGCAGTTTACTCCTAATTGGAAAGTTGTACGGAAGCTTATGCTGCAGTCGTTTCTGGAAAAGGGAGATTTTTGCTGGCATTGTCATACGGGTATTTTCTCCTATCCGATGTGGGTTGCCATCCGCTATAATGTTCCTCTCATTTTTTGGGGTGAGCCTTCGGCAGAATACACCAGCTATTATAGCTATGACCAACCCGAAGAGGTGGATGAGAAGCGGTTTAATCGCTTTGTTAATCTCGGCATCAATGCCGACGATATGTATGTGCGCTTGGAAGGGCAAGTTGATAAGCGAGATCTGCTGCCGTTTTCCTATCCTCCGCTAAAAGAGCTTCGAAGAATTCAGTATCGTTCGGTGTGCTTAGGGTCCTACATTCCTTGGGATGTGAAGACTCAATCGAAAATTATTATGGAAGAGCTAGGGTGGCAAGGCGATGAAGTGGAGAATGTTCCACCGGAGTATAGATATGAGAAGATTGAGTGCTATATGCAGGGGGTTCGTGATTATATTAAGTATATCAAGCGTGGCTATACTCGCCCCACGCATCTTGCATCAATTGACATTCGGAATGGTCGTATGGATAGATATCATGCACTAGAAGTGATTGACCAGTACGAAGGCAAGCGCCCACCATCTCTGGACTTATTTCTAGAATTTGTCGGTTTAACGGAGGCGGAGTTTATGGAGATTGCACTTGGGCATCAAGTGTCTCCATATAGGCATGACTCATCGAGTGTTACACAAGGGAAAAAGCTCGCCGACTTTGACCAATGGTCGCGGGATGGCGCCATGCCGCGCGAGGAAGCAGAAAAACTGATTGCACGATGGAAGGAACGTACACAGAGAATGTAGAGATTATAGGTATAGGCAGAAGGAGAAACAAAGTAGATAGCTTCTTCTTATTCGTTGCTCTCGTTGGTCAGCAAGGGAGAGCTAAGAATAGGGGGCTTTGCTTGAGATTTGGCTTTCTTCTGTACCTCAATCATTGTAACAAGAAGGCTTGGTGAAGAGGCTGATACGGGAACTCCTCCAGACTCTGCTCCGCACACACCATTAAAAACTCCTATATCATTTCCAGCAGCACTAATGAATTTGAATGTTGTCAGAGGAGTACCGATTAAATCTACGCCACGCACGATCTCGTCAGGACGACCATCAGCGTAGATTTTATAGACAAGAAGAGGAAGTACATTGAATGCATTAGGTATAGTGCGATTCGTAAAGGTGAATCCTCCCTGAATTTCCGCAAAGTATAAGCCGTACTCTTTACCTTGTCGTTTGCATTCTGCGCGAAGCATAGCTCGGAGTGTGTCCAGTGGAACGGTTCGAGCAGCATACACGATAAGATTTGACTGCCGAGCAACGACCGGGAAGCCAGCTTGACGCCGACCATGACCATTGGAGCGCGGCATAGAATCCAGTGGTGAGCGAGACATTAAAAATTCACGGAAGATGCCATTTTTGACAGCAACAACTTTTTGACCTCGGATGCCTTCATCATCAAACATAAAGTAACCAGCGAGGCTATGCCCGGAAAGTGAGCGTGCTGAGGGGTCGAAGACAATGTCAATGAAGTCTGGTAAAATGCGCTCCCCAATAAGATTTTTGAAGGTTTGGCTGGAATTAACATCTTTCTGTCGATGTCCTTCAATGCGATGACCAAAGATTTCATGAAGAAAAACGCCAGCGGCTTCGCCAGATAGTATCGCCGGACCAGAATATGTTTCCATAACAGGTGCAGCGCGCAGACTAGCAAGAAGTTTTATCATGGTAAGGATATCGTGGCGCAGGGTTTCTTCGCCTGGTAAGTTATCAGATGTAAAAGCAAAGTAACTGCGAAATAAAGGCAATGCCATGCCGTCATCTGCTTTTGTGCGTCCCTGCACAAAGAGGCGAATCGAAGGAGAGCTTGTTTGAAGGATTGTGCCCTCGCTGTTCACAAAGTATCGGTGTACAACTTCTGCACGAAGATACACCTCACCAGTATATATCTGTGGATCTACAGCAAAGAGAGCTGATAATCGCCGTAAACGTCCGCGCCAGACATCAAGATTAAGCGAAAGCTTGTGAAGTGGCTCAATAAACAATGCTGTGTCTTCTCTTGAAAAATCTCCCGATGAATCCTCTTCCTTTACTTTGACCGCACGATTACTTATAACTTTAAGATAGCGCTCAACTGCTGCTTTGTACTGCCTATCAGTTGCTGACCATAGCACAGCACGGATAGCTGCTGCATCATCATCAAGGGGAATGGGTGTACCGCGAGAAAATCCGCCAACTTCGAATGCTGTACCCCGAATTTGGCGCTTATTATCAAGTTCGTAGCTGCCAACCCTTACTTCTGCATCGAGTACTCGTGTGCGATTAGAGTCTTCGAGTACAATATTACCAAATGAGGCAGTTAATGCAATGTAATGGGTTTCGGTAATTGCGTACGATATAAAGTATGGCGGGGTAGGTTGAGAGCGAAGCTCGTTCATGCTTCGCTGCAGTTCTGCTCGCATTGCTTGGATAATGGGTGGCAAAGTATTCTGAGCATCAGCATCTAATGCTAGTGTGGTGATTGCTAGAAACAAGCCGAAACAACGAAACAGTGCACAAGAAAGAACGTTGCTACGAACCATCATGAGTATACAAGAGAAAACAAGTGCACGGGTGTTAGCAAGTGCACGGGTGTTAGAAAGCATCGCGAAACTCTGCTAGATAGCGTTTGGTTTGAATATTCAGGTTGTTATCGAGCTCATACACTGCTGGGATACCAGTTGGTATATTGACCTCAAGAATTTGTTCAGGAGTAAGGCGTTCCAGATACATCACGATGGCGCGTAAGGAATTGCCATGCGCTGCAATTAGCACGTTCTTTCCTTCGCGAAGCTTAGGTTCAATAGTAGAGGTATAGTATGGAATGCAGCGTTCCTGTGTGTCTTTAAGAGATTCACCATTTGGTGGAGGGACGTCGTAGCTTCGTCTCCAGATTTTCAACTGTGCTTCGCCGTATTGTCGTCCAATATCGTCTTTGTTGAGTCCTTGCAGATCTCCGTAGTGGCGTTCATTTAGTTTTTCACTGCGCTCGGTTGGAATGTCGTATTTTCCTGCTGCTGCAAGCGCTATGTCTGCTGTGCGAATTGCACGCTTCAGCGCAGAAGTAAATACATAATCAATCGGAACGTCTTTCAAAAGCTCACCTGCAGCACGAGCTTCTTCTTCCCCTTGTGGAGAAAGATCAATATCTACCCAGCCTGTAAAGCGGTTTTCAAGATTCCACTGGGACTGTCCATGTCGAAGTAAGATAAGCAGTGGCATATACAACAGTGATGAAGAATGAAACATGTGAAAGCGCAAGATAGTGCTTTTGTCGCATTCCAACGATTCTTTTGTGAGGATACGAGGTAAGCTATGCGACTGAGTGTATAGCTGCTTTCCACCAATTGATTAGACCATTCGTAGAAGCATCGTGTGATGTTGTAGGGTTGTTATCGGAAAGCTCTGGGAGAATACGGTTTGCAAGCTGTTTCCCAAGTTCTACACCCCACTGGTCGAATGCATTAAGATTCCAGACTGCACCTTTGACGAAAATTTTGTGCTCGTAGAGCGCGATAAGGCTACCGAGAGTTTTAGGCGTGATTTGTCGGCAGAGAATGGAGGTAGTCGGTTTATTGCCAGTGAAGATTTTGTGTGGAAGAAGTGCTGTAATCTCTTCGGCAGACTTTCCTTCCTGCTCAAGTTCTGCTTGCGCCTCGTTGTGTGTTTTACCCATCATCAGGGCTTCGGTTTGTGCAAAGAAATTTGAGAGAAGCTTGCGATGATGGTCGCCCGATGGTGTACCAACGGGATTATGAGAAAGCGCAGGAGCGATAAAATCGCAGGGAACAAGCCTTGTCCCTTGATGTAGGAGTTGGTAAAAAGCATGCTGACCGTTTGTTCCAGCATCACCCCAAAGAATTTCGTTGGTTTGGTAATCAACAGGTTCGCCAGTAATTTGAACACTTTTGCCGTTACTTTCCATCTCGCCTTGCTGAAGATAGGCTGGTAGGTAGCGCAGGTATTCATCATACGGCAAAATCGCATGAGATTCTGCTCCGAAGAAGTTTGT
The DNA here is from genome assembly GCA_025055035.1 of Candidatus Kapaibacterium sp. GTDB lineage: Bacteria > Bacteroidota > Ignavibacteria > Kapaibacteriales > UBA4661 > PH2015. The sequence goes on along the minus strand of JANWZB010000055.1, from coordinate 5,172 downwards.
ATACCAAATATCAAGTAAGCCCATAAGCATAGGAAGATTGCGCTCTATGGCAGCAGTACGGAAGTGTTCGTCCATTGCATGTGCGCCATCAAGCAGGCTATCGAAATGTACTGCTCCAATTGCGAGGCAAATCGGCATACCAATCGCACCCCACAGGGAAAATCTTCCTCCTACCCAGTCCCAGAAACCAAACATATTTGACACATCAATCCCAAATGCCTGTACAGCTTGGCTATTAGTGGAAACAGCAATAAAATGGCGTGCAATATCGTATTCAGTTCGTCCTTCACGAAGAAACCATTCTCGTGCTGTTCGAGCATTGGTCATAGTTTCTTGGGTTGTAAACGTTTTGGAAGCAATGATGAACAGTGTCGTTTCTGGACTCACTCTCCGGAGCGTTTCGGCAATGTGTGTTCCATCGACATTTGAAACAAAATGAATATTCAATTCCCGACTTCCAAAGGCAGCACGTCCATAGGGCTTAAGAGCCTCAACAACCATTTTTGGACCTAAGTCTGAACCACCAATACCTATATTCACGACATCTGTAAAAGGAAGGCCAGTGTGCCCTTTGCGCTTACCACTACGGATCTCTTCAGCAAATGTTTTCATGCGTTGGAGTACATCGAGTACTTCAGGCATAACGTCTCTACCACCGACAAACATTGGCTTTCCAGAGCGGTTTCGTAGAGCGACATGCAATACTGCACGCTTTTCAGTTGCGTTAATCAGTTCACCTGCAAACATAGCATCGCGCTTCGATTCAACGTGTGTAGCCCGTGCAAGTGCAGCAAGAAGCTGTATCGTCTCGCTAGTGATGCGATTTTTAGAGAAATCCACAAGAATGTCGTTCCATTCTATAGATAGCTCTTCAAAGCGTTTAGGATTCTCAGCAAACAAGTTGCGTAAATGCATGTGACGGAGCTGCTCGTAATGCTCCTGTAGAGCCTTCCATTCAGGTAGCTGAGTAAGTCTAGACATAGGAACTGAATGTGGAGAATGAGGAACGAGAAACAATGCGATAGGGTGTTATTTCGCTTGTAAGTTAGTATAGAATGCACTAGTCGTACAAGAGATATTTTTTTCGCATTTCAGCAAATTCCTTGACACCACGCTGTGCGATGCGGCGTATTTCGTCATCAGAAACTTTCTTGAGAAATAGTGCTTCAAAAAGTTTATCTGTGCCACAAACTTTAATGAACATGCTTTTCTGTGCGTCGGAGATATTTTTCAGTTGAAAGAACTCAGGGTGAATCGCTTTGAGTGCAAGCAGTATATCGATACAAGCAGAGAATGGTCGGAATCTAATAGCGTCGGGTGTAAAGGAAAACAATATGCCATTGCAGTCGGTATTGGCAAACTTGCCGTAAAATGGGCGATACCTTGTCGGAATCATGGCAATCGATGCCAGATAGGTTTTGCGTACGGCTTCTATAAAGAGCGAAACGTTGAGTGTCGGAGCTCCAAGCATTTGGAATGGCAGTACATATCCTACACCAACGTTGAGCAAACCTATTTCGCCATATATCCCTGTCAGTGCCATACCACGTACTGATGCAATAGTGGGAATGTGAGGTGAGGTTGGAATCCAGACAAAATCTGTGTCTTCCCATGTCATCCAGCGTTGCCAGCCTTCAGCGCGAACAACGGTAAGCAAGCATTTGCGTGGCTTTCCTGCGGTATCGCGTTGTAGCCAGCCTTCACCGTTAATCATCAATGCCATTTCTCCCAGTGTGCAGCCGTGAATATATGGTACAGGGACAATCCCGACAAATGAGGTAAACGCTGTATCGAGGACGAGACCGTCAATAATCTTCCCACCGAGAGGATTAGGGCGGTCGAGAACGTATAATGGTTTACCGTATTCTGCGCATGCGTCCATCACCCAGTACAGTGTGGAAAGATATGTGTACCCACGAATTCCGATATCTTGAATGTCGAATACAACAGCGTCGCACTGCTCAAGCATAGACTTTGTAGGGCGTCGTCGCTCTCTGCCGAAGAGTGATATAGCTTTAATAAGACCGATAGTTTCGGCCGAATCCTTAATAAGTTCGCCTGCGCGTGCCATACCATAATAGCCGTGTTCTGGTGTAAGAATGGAAACAATCGTACAATTTTTCGCCTGTAAGAAAGCATCAACAGTGGACTGCAGTGTCCGCATGCGACCACTTTGATTGGTAACAAGCACAAGTTTTTTCCCTTCTACTAGGGCGAAGTTTTGTCCAACAAGCACATCGATTCCATTTTTGACATCATACCGAAATGTTTGAGTATAGACAGACCACTGTACACAAAAACATAGTATGCACAGCATCGTCAACATACGAAGAGCGTGCATATAGTGCATGGATGCATTCATGAGCTTTGACTATGTGTAAACCGAGACGTGTACGGGTGTTCCCTGAGCTAGAGATTGCTCAGCTGCGAATGTAGCAGCGGTTACTGCACGAATTGTTGTGTAGTCAATTGGAAAGGGGTTCCCGAGTCGGACAGATTCAAGAGTGGCTTGAATCTCTTCCCTATGCCCTTTTGTACCATTAAGGCGATGTTTCTTTGTTCGCCCTGATCGTGTAAGGATAAGGCTAGTAAAATTGGTCATTTGAGCAACGGCACCCTCGCAAAAAACTTCGCAGTACTCTTTAGGGATGCTGCTATCACCATTGGCGAAATAGTGAAGTGTTCCAAGAGAGCCATCGCTGAAGGTTATGGTAATAGACACTGTGTCGTGTTGCGCTGCTTGAAGATTGGAGGTTGCAATGCTTTGAGCAAATACACGCACAGGAAGAGCGTGTGTTAGGAATACCATGCAATCAATGAAATGGCAACATTCACCAACAATCCTTCCTCCTTGTGTACGCTCATGAATCCATGAGGTGCGAGGAATTGCACCAGCATTGACACGGTACACTATAGACATTGGGTCTTGGCGCGATGCAAAGAACTCTCGCAGAATCGCGAACGCTGAAGAGAAGCGCCTGTTGAAACCGACCATGATGGAATCATAGTGTTGTGATACTTCGAGTGCTGCATCAATCTGCGAAAGCTCTTCGGGCGAAACGCACAAAGGCTTTTCGACAAAAATGCGCTTCTTGTGCTGAAGAGCCTCGAGAACATAACGTGCGTGGGAATCATGGCGCGAGGCGCATACAATGAACGACGTACGCTCATCGGCGATAACAGCAGAGCCATCTGTACTAAACCCTGCAAAGCCAAACCGTTCGGCAACAGATTTGGCAGTTATGGGGCTTGTTGTTGCCACAGCAATAAGCTGTACGTGAGAATAGCGCTGAAAATGCGGTAAAAGATGCGTCTGAGCAAATCCTCCCGCTCCGACAACGCCTATGCCAATCGTATGTTGTGCTGAGAGTGTTGAGCGCTGTGGTGAACGGCAAGGTAAAATAGCTGGGGTGTTGAGTGGATTTCGTTCAGCACTATATTCAAGAACAATTCCTAGATGGGGTTCTTGAGTTGACCCAGTAACGAGGGCATATGCAGAAGCAGCATGTTCCACAGGAAAGCAGTGCGTTGTCATGGTACGCACATCAACTTTACCTGCCGCGAGCATGTCTACAAATGCCTGCATATTACGATTTTCTGTCCAGCGCACATATCCTATAGGGTAGTCGATTCCCTGCTCTTCGTAGGTGGGGTCGTAACGTCCGGCTCCATAGCTGCATGCAATGGTGAACTGTACTTCCTTTTCATAGAACGGGGAGCGAGGAATATTCATACCAACATCGCCAACGACGACCACCGTTCCTCTCTTGCGCACAATCTCGAGAGCAAGTTGTACAGGTTCATCAGATTCTGTTGATGCTGTGATAATGACAGCATCAACACCAAAACCATTGGAAAATGCTTGAATTGTTGTGTACGCACTCCGATTGCTTTGTACAGTGAGGTCTGCTCCAAGTGCTTGAGCGATTGGAAACAGTGAGCTGTTGATATCTAAACCAACTACACGACATCCTGCTGCTTTAAGTAATTGCACAGTAAGTTGCCCAATAAGACCTAGTCCTATAACTGCAACATACATTCCCAGTTGTACATGTGCCTGCCGAATGCCTTGCATAGCGATTGCTCCAAGTGTTGTGTAGCATGCTTCCTTATCAGGTACATGTGCTGGTATTCGGACAACAAGGTGTTTTGGAACGGCAATAAGTTCAGCATGATAGGCATATGTGTTCCCAGCACAAGCAACACGGTCTCCAGGAGCAAATTCGGTGCAACGCGATTCTACGACAACACCTGCGGCACTGTAACCAAGAGCCTTGTACGCATCTAGTTTATTTCGTACCTTGCGGAACGTGGGTAATAATCCATCAGTCCGAACACCATCAAGAATTTTTTTTACATCTTGCGGTTGTTTCCATGCGCGTTCTAGGAGCGAGGACTGGGCGTTAGAAACAGAAGTGCGCTCTGTACCGGTACTAATGAGAGAATAGGATACCCGTACTATCACGCCATTGGGCGGACATGACGGTACGGGTACTTCTTCAACAAGGATTGTTCCAGTGGATTGATGTTGAAGAACTTGAAGCATACATCCTCTTGTGAGGTACTTGTCAGTCGAGCAGCGAACAATAATCGTGATGACTGCAAGATTCACGCGTAGTTATTGGGACTTCGGGTATGCAAGCGTATTCTTAGTTGTTGACGCCTGTTTTAAGTGGTGGTGTGAGTGATGTACTGGTTGCTGCATTGCGCTTTGTGCGCCAATATGCACGCTCTGCTTTAAGTTCTTCAGGGGTTTTATCTGCTTTGGGTGGAATGACAAACTCTTGCCCGGGATAGATAATATCAGGGTTGCGAATGATGCTTCTATTGGCAACCCAGATTTTAGGCCAGAGGAAGGCATCGTCATAAATCTCGCTGCGAGCAGAGATGTTCCACAGACATTCGCGATTTTCCGCCCATGTTCCAACAGTGTATGTGTTGGACTTTTTCGTGCGATAAAGGCTTTTGATTTCTTGAGCAAGAAAGATGATTTTGTTGTAAAACTCTGGTAAAAGAGCGATTTTTTCCTTCCGCATTGCGTTGAGTTCGTTTTCTAGTGCTCGTACTTGATCCTGTTTCTCTTTTTCTGCGAGAATATCGTCAGGCAGAGCCTTAAGCTCTCGCACTTTCCCTTCAAGCACGCCTAGGCGCTGGCGAAACGCTTCCACATCA
>JANWZB010000054.1 GCA_025055035.1 Candidatus Kapaibacterium sp. | reverse complement strand
GTGTCGGAAAGCGTGCGGAATACTGCCAGTTAAAGCCCTGTGCAAAGGCATCATGGAATTGACAGAAATATAGCCCGCAGAGAGTAGCAGAGCATAGACAGTATGCATAGAGTGAGGATGTCAGAGAGCGACACATAATGTAAAGAAGAGAAATAGACAAATAGCCGTAGAAACACAGAGTCAACCTGTTGTGAGCGCAACTGCAGCAGCGCCAAGAGCAGGCTCGTTGTGCGAAAATGTGCACAAGACAGCATCGACAGGAATTGTCTTGCGGATATATGGATTCCCAAAGAGAATTGCAACAGATGGCTTGTCCTGCGAAAGGCATTGAATGGTGTTGATAAGTTGTTGGTCGAGAGTAAGAGAGCCAGCATACTGTTGGGGACGAGCAAAAATAGCAAAGAGGACGAGTTCGGCATACCACGTACCTTGACGCATCTGCTCAATGTCTTCTGCTTGAATATTCTTATCCACAAAGGCAAAATCGCAATTGCCATGATATGTTTGAGCAAGATAGCGGAAAAACGCGGTTGCTGATGCAATGTTGTGCTCCTCAACTAGTGCAAACCCAGCGATATAGGTAAACTTATTGAGTGGACGAATACGAGCATCATTGCCAAACCATTGTAGAGCACGCTGAGCAGCATCAAGAGCAAGCAAGCTATGGTCTGGTGTGCTTATTTCGGGTGTGCGAGGTCGCAAGCGCTGTAGATGGTGTGCGTGAAGATTGTTGATATCCCAAGGGGCTTGAACAGTAACTGAGAGTATGCCTGCCCACTCTTTCCACTGAATAATGCGCGTTGCAGACTCTCGTACTTTTTCACGTGATATATACCCTTGCTCTACAGCTTGCTCCAATGCATTGAGTGCACGCAGGGGCTCTGGGGGAAGCAGCAGAACATCTGCTCCTGCTGCAAATGCTCGAACGGCGGATTCTTCTGGCGTCCAGTATTGTGTGATTGCTTGCATATCTAGACCATCAGTAACAATAATACCTTTAAATCCGAGCTCCTTGCGAAGCACATGCGTAATGATAGTGGGGGATAATGATGCAGGAAGCTGGGGGTTTGGCTCTATAGCTGGAAGAGCAAGATGACCTATCATAACAGAAGCTACGCCATTTGCAATAGCTGCATGAAAAGGGCGAAGTTCTGTTGCATACAGGCGCTCTCGATTACAGGTGAGTATTGGTAGGTCATGGTGAGAATCTATTTCAGTATCACCATGTCCCGGAAAGTGCTTCGCTGTTGCAAGAACGCGCTCTTGCTGCGTTCCACGAATATAAGCAACCACGTGTTGGGAGACAGTCTCAGCAGTTTCGCCAAAAGCGCGGATGCCAATAACAGGATTATGAGGATTGGAGTTAATATCGGCAACTGGAGCAAAATTCCAGTGGATACCGAGAGCCGCTGCTTCAAGAGCAATCGCGCGAGCTACCCGCTCTGTGAGTTCGGAGCTATTAGCACTGCCGAGTGCCATAGCGTGCGGGAAGGCAGTGGTGCCAGTAATGCGCATTGCTAGCCCATATTCACAATCACTGCTTACAAATAACGGAGGGTGAAAGCCGCGTGCTGCACTATACTGCAATTCTTGTATCATCTGCGCCGTTTGATGTACGTCGCCAGTAAAAACGCAGATACCACCAATACCTTCATCAAGAATCAATGAATGCAATGCTTGGCGATAGGGTTCACCTGTTACTGTATCAAAGTATGCCTCTGCCGAAACGCGCGGCATCATGCATTGTGCAAGCATACGGCGTAGTGTGAAATACGGCATAGAGGAAGCACTTTTACAAAAGTGTGTGAGATACTAAATCTATTCACTGAAGGGAACAAGCTGAAACGGCATTGTAAAATCTACAGAAAATGCTTTCCCGATTTCCAGCATGTCGTCATCATCTTCCTCATAGTGCCATTCCACCGAGATTATCTTATCCTGTGCGTGATACTGCTGAAGGAGTGCCATGAAGTTCAGCATGCACTTTGCAGAGCTTGTGTTCAGATAATTCAGTCGGAAGATAGCACGTAGTCTATCGGCACCATGAGCAAAGTACTCGTCGATCCAATCAAAAATCTGCTGATAAAACTCAAATGCATTTTCTGGATATGAATTGCCCTCAAGCTCGATGTATGCTTGAGCTACGTCCATGCGAACACTTGGAGTTTCGGGGGTTTTGGGCAAAAAGACTGATTTCATACAACGAACCTTATGACAAAAGTGAAACGAATGCAGCCACTACAATGGGGTTATTGGAGTCTATGTATCATTTGGATGAGAAGCTCTAGCAACGTGAGCAGTAATGATAAAAAATGTACGTCCTCCGCCTATAAGGTGAAATTCGTAGTCCCAGTTGCCATCTGATTTGAGTGCAATGTCGAGAAATCCTACGCCCGCACCCTTGCTTGTTCTTTCCTGTTCAGAATGGAGCAGGGCATTGTATCGAGAGCGAAGCTCATGCTTGGGAATACTTTTGATGGTATGGCATCTATCGCGGATACGTGCAACAGCATCTTTCGGAATGCAGTTACCAGCGGTAATAGTATAGCACAACGTCTCCTCACTAATGCGGATAATCCCAATTCCGTCGGATTCTGGATCGTGAGGAATGCTGCGTTCTGCAGAGTAGTTTCTGATGTTCTGAATAAGCTCAACGAAAATACCAAATACTTTTTTGAAGCGTACTCCGGCGCGTTCAGCAAGTGTATGTTCAAGTTCCTGTGCTAATTGCACGATACACTCATGCGAGCATACGCCTTCGTATTCCAGAATAGTTTTGCCAACCACTGGTGTTAAAAATTTTGCGTATATGCGTGATTGCGGCATGTGCCTACCCTTGTGCAACAACAATAAATAAGCTCGGGTAGCTAAGAGCTTTGTCTGTCAAGCAAGATTCTATAACCGAACGCCGATAACAAGCATATCGTCTATTTGTTTGTACTGTGTCCCCATCCATTCGTCCATTGTCGCATCAAGATACGCCTTCTGTTCTTGGACGGGGAGCATGTGAATGTGGTGAAGAATCTCGATAAAACGCTTCGACGAGAACTTTTTGCCTTTGTCTCCGCCAAACTGGTCTTTGAAGCCATCGGAGGTAAGATAGAGCATGGTTTTGCCCGGCGGTGTATCGTTGAGGTCGATCGTTTGGTTCGTGAAAACACGCTCGTCGGCTTCCGTCCCACCGATAGGCTTTTTGTCAGCTTTCAATTCCACAAATGTACCATTTTTCATGACATATAGAGAATTCATGGCACCGGCAAATTCAACGATGCGGCGCTGTTTATCAATCATACACAGAGTGATGTCCATGCCGTCGCGGTTATTCGTCTCGCGCTGGCGCAGTGCTCGCTGAACGCCTTTGTGAAGTTCGGATAACAGCGTTCCCGGCTTGGGCGTGCCGTGTGTATTGACTACCTCGTTCAAGAGCGAATTACCAATAAGGCTCATGAATGCTCCCGGAACACCGTGTCCTGTGCAGTCTACCGCTGCGATATAAATATGGTCGTCTTTGTCACAGTACCAATAGAAATCACCACTCACTACATCACGCGGACGGAATAAGATGAAGTAGTCTGATAGTGCTTGGCCGATATGGCTTGCATCGGGGAGCATTGCTGTTTGGATACGCTTTGCATAGTTGATGCTGTCAGTAATATGCTTGTTAAACTCCATAATAATGCGCTGCTTGCGCTGAAGCTCCTCAAACTGTTCGGCATTGGTAATAGCAATTGCGACGTAGTTGGCAAGTGTCCGCAGAATTTCTACATGATTTGTTGTGTAAGCGTATTTCTTGTAGCTTTGTACGGAAAGCGTTCCGATAACGTCACCGCGTACTGTAAGGGGCATATAAATGAGCGATTTTGCATAGTCGGCATCGATTTCGGGTGTAAGACCCTCAAAAGGGTTAATAGTTTTGCGAAAGTCAGGAATATACGCGCTTGCTTCCATATCCACATCGTTGATGATAATTTCTTTGTTGTTTTCAATGCACCAAACCGGAAACTGGTTTGTATCGCTCATGTCGCGCTCGTAATACGGAAGCCGCATACCTTTGTCTATGGTCACTGTGTACTCGATAGTTCCTTTCCATGGTCGGTGCAATCCGATAGCAAAGATTGTCGTGTCCATTACCTCATATAGCCGCTGATAGACAGTCGTGATGATAGTTTCCATTGTAAGTGATGAGGTAAGCTCACGACCAATACGGCTCACTACCGAGAGTCGTTCATTTTTCTCCTGAAGTTCTGTATTTGCTCGTTCAATTTCTTTGGCTTGGCGGCGTACTTCCTCCGTGCGTTCAAGGACAATGCGTTCGAGCTCCTCATTGCGCTTCTGAATGCGTCGTAGGCGCAGCCGATAAAAGCCAAACGATGCAGCTCCTGTTGCAACAACACAAAGAGCAATAAACCATGGAGTTTCATAAAAATATGGCTTCAGATAAAACATTGTAGCAGCATCGCCTTCACTCCATACACCATCGTTGTTTGATGCCATAACGCGGAAGCGGTAGTATCTGCCACGCGGCAGGCTTGTATAGAAAGCACTACGGCGTGTTCCAGCATCAACCCAGTCATTATCAAAACCTTCGAGCATAAACTTGAATTGTACCCGTTCTGGCATCAAGAGGCTTGTTGCAGTGTACTGAATTTCAAACTTTTCGATAGTAGGTGGAAGCTCTGGCACAGTGCTCGTATCACCTGCTACAATAACAGTCGATGAGTCAGGACGAAAGCTTTCTTGCGTTGAAGCATCAGTATATTGAAATGCAGATACTCCCGGTAAGCGCAGAAAGCTTCTGTCAGCGATAACACGTTCAATAATCACTGTGGGCGGCAAGGGGTTATAGGGGATTGTCAGGGGCTCGACGACAGCAGCGCCTTTCATTGTGGGATACCAAAATCGCCCATCACCAGATTTCCAGACAGAGGGCTGAGAACCACCGTTACATATATTCGATTTTAAGCCATCTATGACGCTGTATGGAATACAGGAAATCCGTTTTTCCCTGCGCTCCAGGACATCGAGTACTGAACGCTTGCGAACACGGAATATGCCTTTGGTGCAACTCATCCACAGCCAGCCAGCCTCATCTTCCTGAATAGAGAAAATGATGTTGCTGAACAACCCATGGTATGTTGTAACGGTTGTGATTTTCCCATTCCTAATGCAAGAGAGTCCTCCACCTGTGGCGACCCATAATATTCCGTCACGATCTTCATAGAGTGCCCAAATATAATTGCTGCCTAGTCCATCACGAATGGTATACTTGCTGCTGAATGCGTTGTCTTTGTACGTACTCAATCCACCACCGCGCGTGCCAATCCAAAGTGTTCCTTTGGAATCTTGAAGGAGCGCATAGATAGTGTTGTTTCCAAGCCCGTGCTTTGTTGTATATGTGGTCAATGTCGATGATGAAGCGGAAGGAGAAGGAGAAGGAGACAATCGTGTCGGCGTGGAAGCTATTTGAGGTGATAGCTTGACAAGACCATTATCCGTACCTATCCATAAGGTTTTATTAGCATCCTCGTAAATAACATAAATCCGGTTGCTTGGCATACCGTTGGATGTTGTGTAGGCTGTCCATACCCCATTTTTCATGCTCTGCAAGCCAGCATTTGTTCCTATCCACAATTTGCCCGAGTGGTCGCTCCATAACGATGTAATGACGTTATTCAGCAGCCCGTTCTGGGTTGTGATAGCCGACCAAACACCACGCGAGAATACGTTAAGTCCATTATTTGTTCCCACGTAGATTGCTCCATCGGCGCCTTCGGTGATAACGCTCACGCTGTTATGGGACAAACCTTCTTTGGTAGTGTATGTTGTAAAGCGGCGATCTTTGAAGCGCCCTATGCCACCACCATCTGTGCCAAACCATACAGAGCCTTCACGGTCTTCGAGAATGCTAAAGACTTCATCGGAGCGCAGACCGTTCTGTGATGTGAACGAAGAGAGTTGACCAGTAGATGTTAATCGGTAGATACCACCACCGTTAGTAGCAATCCACAATGTACCTTCGCGGTCGAGAGCAAGCGATCGGATATCAGCTTTTTTAAGACCATTCGTGGCATTGTAGAACGCAGTAACAGTAGTGTTTTGAATGCGGAATAGCCCTTCAGCGCTTCCTACCCAGAGCGTTCCATCTTTTGCTGCTACAAGAGCATGAATCCCATCCCCAATAAGACCTTCGTCTTTCGTGTACGGGCGTAACTGACCCTCGATTGCGATAAACGCTGTACATGTGCCATTCTTCCAGTAATTTAGTCCGCCACCATTTGTTCCAATCCATATGCCATCGTGTGGGTCTGCTGCGAGTGAAAGGATAGTAGAGCTTGTTAGTCCGTTTTCTGCCCCATAGCTTGCAAAGCGCCCTTGCTGCCACAATGCCAGTCCATGCTCAGTGCCTATCCAAACATTGCCTTGCTTATCTTCTGCTAGCGCTAGAATAACGTTGTCGGGTAAACCATTCTGCATAGTGTAGAGGGTGAATGTTCCCTGATTAATTCTGAGCAAGCCGTTATCTGTTCCTATCCAGAATGTACCATTCCTATCTTCCAGTAGAGCAAGGATATCGGTGCTTTTTAGAGGTAAATTCGATTTGTCGAATGTTACAAATCGGGCACCATCAAAGCGTACAAGTCCTTCAGCTGCGCCAATCCACATATATCCATCACGTGTTTGATACATTGTTCGAACAGTAGTCTGCTGGAAGCCATTATCACTCCCCCATACGTCATAGACATACTGTGTAATGGGCTTTGTAGGGTTCAAACCCCGCACGCGTTCAGTGGTCGGAAAGTCAGCAATCCGTTGTGCCCAAGTTGTAGTAGAGCTGTTCACTACAAGAGCAAGGAGCAGTGCGGTGTAAGAATAGCGATGTGGTAATACCCAGTGTTGGATAGAAGCTATCATGGAACTATGGACAATGAAGCGCGATACAGTTGTGGAAGAACTGCCCAAAATAGTATTCTTTTAGGAATTTTTGCAATGTCTTTACAAGTGCACAGCGAGAAAAGGTTTGAGCTATAGACTGTGGTTCGTTCGCATTTAGGAAACCTTGTAGAGTACAAACAGCTCTGGGGGATTCCCACGTTGGTTAATAAACTTACAGTGAAGTATACTGTACATAGTTTGTGGGAGAGAGTGAAACAATGCTTGTACTGCTTGTGTTTCTTCTTTGCCGCCAGTATGCCCTGTGTAGCACACAACAGTCAATATGCCGTGAGGTGCAAGTACAGTACAGCTTTGTTTGAGAGCGGGAATTGTTGTTGCTGGGTGGGTGATGCATGTTTTGTCGGAGTGTGGTAGATATCCGAGATTGAACATGATAGCGTGTACATTGCCATGCAATGAGAGCGGAAGATGTTCGAGAAGCATTTCGTGACCACACTGAATCCAGTGTACACGATGAGCTAAGCCAGATGCAGCAAGGCGTTGTTGTGCGTGGTTCAAAGACTGAACATCGAAGCCATAAACTACTCCAGATTCGCCAACACACGTTGCCAAAAACACAGTATCAAGGCCATTACCGACGGTGGCATCAATTGCAATGAGCTTGCTGTCAGGTGGCAGAAGAGGACGTATGCTCGCAAGATGTGCCGTGATAAGAGTATGAGCTAGGTGTGTTGCTTTCGTCATACAAAGACGCGCAAGGAACGGTACTACTTAATTTCCGAAAAGTCAATATCCAGTATCGGGTACGTGTGCCAGTCTTTATAGTCAAAGTGCCACCATTCAATTGGGAAAACAGTAAAGCCTTGCTTTTCCATCTCAGCGCGGAGAAGATCGCGGACGCGCCGTTGTTCGGGTGTACCACCTGAGTACTCGGAATGAGCACGTTCGGTCATTTCATCATACTCGCTAGGCATAGGAACTTCCTTGCCTGTTGCAAGGTCGTAGAGTGATAAATCTACTGCGCAGCCTCGATTGTGTCGCGATCCATCTTTGGGATTAGCAACGAACTTCTTGAGTGGTGCTGGGGTAATGTCCCAGAAAAGCTTGGTAACACGCCAAGGGCGATATCCATCGAATATGAGCAACCCATACCCATACTTTTTCAAGCTCTGGTGCACACGAACAAGTGCTTCTGCGGCTGGACGCTGTAAAAAAGCCCGCTCCTCCTTATAGACAGGTCGCCCAACAAAATTGTTTGACTTGGCGTAGCGTATATCGAGGCGAATAGTTGGGTCAAGCTTGATGAGTTCTACGAGATCAGGTTCGCGAAATGCTCTAGGATCTTTAGGTGGGGTAATACTGTTAGCCTGTGCTTCCGATATTTGCTGAGCTAAGACATGTAATGGAACGTAAGCGACAAGCGCATTAACAAACCACACCAAAGCAAAAAGCCTTGCACTCCAAAAGCCGTAATGATGAAAGTTAAGCCTTTTCATGGAAGAGTTGTACAGAGCTCAATGATAATATAGGCGTTGGTTGTTTTCAATTGCAACTGTTTCTAATCTAGATAAATAGTGTACAACGACCACTGTGCTGTAAAGTGATGCACAGCATGCAGTAAAATTTACAAAAAATCTTGTGTATGTGAGCACGGAAGGGTTTTTGATGACAAAGAATACTGTTACTCTCTAAACTTCTCCATGTGTATGCTGTGAACTAAGAAACGCCTGCAGTGCTTCGCTACCAATAAGAGGAGAGTAGCAAACGGCGTTTTCGCAGACGTATGTTGTAGCGTGGTTGTGAAGAGAGCCTTGATAGGCTGCTTGCTCGATATATTGTGCAAGTTCACGAGGTGAGGAATTGAGTGCAAATACTGCATGCGGCATGTACTCTTCAGCGAGAAGGCGTATAATAGAATGAGTCTCGCTGTCATGTGGATGCCCAGCAATCAGAATCTCTTGGGTTTTGCCATACAGAAAATCGTATGCGATGAGCATCTGTGCAAAGCCTGTTGGATAGCGATGAATCTCTTGGGCAAAATGTTGAATTGTGCGTGCTGCAATATCTTGATACGAGCGTTTGCTGAGAAGCTTTCCTAAGCGAGCAAGTACAGTTGCTGCAACAGAATTTCCCGAAGGAATAGCACCGTCATACGCTTCTGTAATGTCTAAAATCAAGGGTTCGTTATCTGCTGCCGAAAAGCGAAATACTCCCTTACATTCATCAAAAAACAACCGAATCATTTCATCGGCAAAGAATATAGCGGTGCGTAGGTGCGACAAAGAAAATGTTGTTTGATAGAGTTCGAATGCTCCCCATGCGACAAAAGCATAATCGTCGAGAAATGCTGGTATCGCTGCGTCGCCATCACGATAGCGATGCAAAAGACGCTGTGAATTGCCATGAGTATGTATCATAGATTCCAGAAGGAAAGTAAGTGCCCGCTCTGCTGCTTGCGTATAGAGAGCGTTGTCTAGCACTCGCCCACCTAGAGCGAAAGCCGCGATCATCAAGCCGTTCCAATCAGCAAGAATTTTATCATCTCTTAAAGGACGAACACGCTGTTCGCGATGGTAGAAGAGCGTTTCTCGTATCACTGCCAGTTTTGCTCGCAGTTCGTGATATTCAATACCTTGCTGCGTAGCTATAGTCTCCAAGCTTGAATGAAGGTACGGAATGTTGTATCCGGTGAGCGTACCACTTGCTTCATCGTGAAAATTGCCGTTGGGGTGTATAGAATATACCAAGCAAAACAACGCAGCAGATTCTGCATCCAGAAGAGCATGAATCTCGTCGGCTGACCATACATAAAACTTTCCTTCATGTCCTTCGCTGTCAGCATCTTCGGCGGAGTACAATCCGCCTGCACTATCAGTCATATCGCGCAATACATAAGTGAATATCTCCTCTGCCGTTTGAGCTAGTACAGGATTGCTTCCTCTCGTTGCCTGATGTGCTTCTACATAAGCAAGAGCAAGCATTGCTTGGTCGTAGAGCATTTTCTCGAAGTGCGGAACAACCCACTCTCGGTCGGTACTATACCGATGAAATCCGTATCCGATATGGTCGAATATACCGCCATGACGCATTGCAACAAGCGTTCGTTCAACCATCGCAAGAGCCGATGGATTCTGAGTACGTTTGTAGTACCGCAAGAGAAATAAGAGGTTTTGGGGTGATGGAAACTTTGGCTGAGTTCCAAAGCCACCGTACTGAGAGTCGAAGAGCTCTTCATAGCGCCTATATGCCCGGTCGAGAATTCCCGAGTCAAGCTCAGAAGGCGAAGAAACGATTGCTGTGCGAAAGTGTTCTACAATTGCTCGACATGACTCTTGAATCTTTGCTCGTTCATGCTTCCATGCATGGACTATTCGTTCAAGGATGTACGGAAAACCCGGGCGATTGTAGTAATTTTGCGAAGGGAAATATGTGCCTGCAAAAAAAGGTTGCTTATCGGGCGACATAAATATCGTAAGAGGCCAGCCGCCATGTCCCGTTAGTCCTTGACAGATGCGCATGTATAGGGCATCAATATCTGGACGCTCCTCCCTGTCAACCTTAATAGAAATGTAGTGCTCATTGAGAAAGCGAGCGATATCCTCGTTTTCGAATGATTCTCGCTCCATAACGTGGCACCAATGGCACGTTGCATATCCAATACTCAGAAAAATTGGCTTGTCTTCTTGGCGTGCGCGCGCAAATGCCTCTTCCCCCCATGGATACCAATTTACGGGATTATGAGCATGCTGAAGAAGGTAGGGAGATTTTTCGTGGATAAGAGCGTTCGTGTATCGATGTTGCGTCAAAGAGTCCATACGTCCATACTGAAAGTCGGGAAATGCTGAGTAGTGCAAAAGCGTGGATTTGTCCGCAGGCACTAGTTTACGATAAACTTGAATATCTGTATTGTTCCATTATAGCGAACTTGAACAAAATATACGCCACGCCCATAGCGAGAAACTGGAAAGGGAATCGTACTTATGCCAGGGTTTACGGGTATAGCACTGTTTGCTACAGGGCTGCCATACATAGAGTACACAGTGTACTCAAGCATGGAAGGTTCAGGGGTTGATATAAGAAGTGTTGCAAATTCCCTGTCACTGCTGATAGGTGAAGGTATTATTCCTTCTTGGACGATACTCGGTTTCTCTATTGGTAGTGATAAGGCAGGAATACCACATGGTATGGAAGCACGTTGTGGAATGAGTGTATATGTGCCTTCTTGTGGTATGCGGCGTGTTGTTCGCCCGTCCTGCACTATAACATAGCATTCTGCTGCCTTCCCGGAAAATCGAGAGAATGGTATATCTACAAAGTAGAGTGGATGCGGAGGTGCTGGGCGTAGTTCAAAAGACGAAAACTGCTGCTCTCCTTGCATGCGAAGAAAGAGATGAGCACGAATTGATACACCATGCGGTAGAATAGATGCACCAACACGCTGAACATTCCAAAGAGGATAAGAAATAATATCGGGAGCAAGCACTGTTCCAGCCTTGCGTAGTGCTGCGATAATGCTTGCTCTACCGTAGCCAACAACGGTATCTGGTGTAGTAGCTTGCGACGCTGTACTGAGCAGAAGTTGGCGAATATCCGACGAAGAGAACTCAGGAAATGCTGAAAGAATCAAAGCTGCACCTGCTGTAATCAATGGTGTAGCAAATGAGGTGCCGCTTGCATACTGGTATTCACGTCCTGTTGGGGCAGCAACAATCACAGAATCGCCTTGTGCGGCGATGTCAGGCTTAAGCGCGCCATCAGCACGAGGACCACGCGATGAAAAGGAAGTAGCTACTGTGCCATGTAGTCGCAGAGCTGCAACACTTAGAGCACTGTCTGCATCAGCAGGTGTGCTCAATGTTCGCCATCCGCGTCTTCCATCGTTGCCTGCAGCAACAACGCAGAGCACACCACGCCGAGATGCTTCGTTAACTGCACGGCTAAGAATTGACGTTTTACCGTCAAGCTCATTATACGTATAGCTTTCATCAGGTTGATCAAAGGTCATATAGCCAAGTGAAAGATTGACAATATCTGCTCCTTGTGCTTCGAGCCATTCTAGAGCAGCGGCAGCATTATCTTGCTCGATATGTCGCTCATAGCGCAAATCTTCGGTTTTTGCTAGAAGATAGTGTGCTCTGAATGCTCCGCCTATAAGAGCATTCGGAGCATAACTTGCCATTACAGATAGTACCTTTGTTCCATGATCGTCTTGGTCAGGTTGGTCGGGAATCCATGGCTTTGACTGGTTTGCTGTCACGGAATCATTTTGAATAAAGTCGTATTCCGCAAGAACTGATGCATGTTGGAGCGAGCGCTGCGCACGCCATCGGAATCCCGTATCAATAACACCAATAATGACACCTTGTCCTGCGATACCGATAGTATGGGCGTCGGTGATGCCTATTGTGTGGAGCTGATGATAAGCATTGCCATACAAGAGCGTACCACAGTTGTTCGTCATGCTTGCAGAATGATGCACAGCATAATGTTCTACTGAAAGATGGTACAACGCACGTTCTGCTGCTGAGCTGAAGTGGTCGTCTTCTTCTCGAACTTGACGCATAGCCAGAAGGCGCTCTCTTGCAGGCTGTACCGCACGAACAAATGGAAAGTGGCGAATGTGTTCAATCTGTACTGTTGAGCATGTTACAAGAGCGTAGTTATTCCAGCGCACTGTAAGAAGGATTGTCGCCCCAGAGCGCCGTACACTATCAAGGTATGGCTCAAAAATTGGGGCGTCAGCAAGTGTTAGAAGCTGCTCTGGAGGAAGGAGTTTGCTTCGCCGAGCAAGAGCACGTGGACTCAGTAATGCTTGTGTTCGGGCATAGAGTGCAGAGCCTTTGCGAAATTCTTCAGTACCTTTGTCGCGAAAGAATATACGGTATGTAGAGCTTGTTGCACTAACGTACTGTTGGCTATAGAGAGACTGTGCGCTAGCAGCAATGATAGAGGTAGTCAGAAGTAAGCATAATAGCGTGTAATTTTTCCTCATACAATTCGTCAGGGTACATGGTAGCATAAGTATAGTTGCAGCAAGCTACGAATTTTGCGTCTTTTGTCCAATTCTGCATTCAATAAGAGCGCGCTTATGACAGACCTGTACGCATACACTACAGCAAAAAGTGTTGTTGGCTGGCGCCGCCATCAGTATGACATTGTACGTGTAACGGGGCGCGACCGCTTTGACCTTCTCCATCGCATGACGACTAATAACGTTGTGTCGCTGAATACTTCGAGTAGCACTCATGTAGGACTGGGGATACGCAATGTGTTTCTTACAGAAAAAGCCCGTATTATCGACGTATGCACTATGCTTGCGCGCGAAGAAGAGATACTGCTAATTCTTTCGGCAGGTATGGCAGCAAACATCATAGCATGGCTTGATGCCTACACATTTATTGAAGACTTCCGAACCGACGATATCACCGTACAGTATGTGCCGTTTCTTGTATTTGGTGCGCAAGCGGTATCGTTTATCGAAGAACTTGCAAAAGTGCCTCTGGACAGGATGCGCGTGGCGTCGTGGCTGAACGCGACAGTAGAGTATTCGCTGCAGAAGATTGAACATATCATCCTTGTACAGCAGCCGCCGCTCTGTACTTCGTGTTTCCTTCTGCTGGTTCCTGCAGAACATGCAGCTGTATGCGAGAAAATGCTGCAGACTATTGATTCTATTGCTGCAGTCGGCGATGATGTGTTTGAGGTATTGCGTATCGAGGCGGGATGGGGAAAGCATGGTGCAGAGTGGACAAGCGAGCGTAATCCGCTGGAGGCAGGATTGATAGGTCTTGTGGATTTTACCAAAGGATGCTATATCGGTCAGGAGGTGATTGCACGGCTGGACACGTACAACAAAGTAAAGATGCGGTGCATGGGACTGCGTGCAGATACCCCCATACATCTCAATATGCGTCTTGTGGACACATCAGACGCCAAGCACGAGCCTGAGAATATTGGCATTGTAACAAGCACAGCCTATTCCCCAGAACTTCAACAATACATTGCTCTTGGGTATGTTCGCTCGCAGTTCGCAAATCCAGGAGTGCGTGTTCTGGCTCGAAGTATCGATGACAATGCAACAGAACAGTATAGCGAAATAGAAATCGTGGCGTTACCGTTCCTTGTCTAAGCCTGGTGTTCAATTCCAGGCAAAAAATACTTGCAAAATGTCAAGCGAAACGGTATATTGCAAGTCTACATATAAATTGGGGTCAGATAGCTCAGTTGGTAGAGCAGAGGACTGAAAATCCTTGTGTCGGGGGTTCAATTCCCTCTCTGACCACAAAACTCAATATTTACACAGTCGGTTGACCCTTGACCCTTGTATAGAATACTCTGTGCAAGGGTTTAATTGTTTTCGACTATTGGGAGGATTTGCCTTGAAGCAAAGCGTCGCGAATTTCCATAAGAAGTTTTTCTTGGATGCTTGGTTCAGGAGGAGAGGGTGGTACTGCTGTAGTTTCTTTACGTTTTAGGGTATTGATGGCTTTGACCATAGCAAAGATAGTGACTGCAAGAAGAACAAAATCGAATACTGTTTGGAGGAACGCCCCGTACTTGAGGCAGACTGCAGGTGTACTGCTATCGGGCGCTGCTGCTTTGAGGACAATCGCAAGATCATAAAAGTTAACGCCACCAAGAAAAAGCCCTATAGGAGGCATAATGATATCATTCACGAGCGATGCAACAATTTTCCCAAATGCGCCACCAATGATAACACCAACAGCAAGGTCAATGACATTACCTCGAATGGCAAACTCTTTGAACTCTTGTATCATCCGCATGATGACTCCATATATGAAGGAAAGTGAAACAAGACAGTGTTATTACCTCTACGTGTGTATTGCATGCTATGATGCACTAAACGGAAGCGCAAAGCCAATAGCAATAATGCCGCGCAACTGCAAAAGACTTGAAGAGTTGGGAACAGGAACACCGTAGATAAGGTCGCCTGTGAGACTAACGTTAAGAAACCTGTTGATTTTGAGAATCATCAGATTTTCCCAGTTGATAATAGGAGCGCTAAAATCCGTGTATGCTGAGAAGATATTCAGGCGTGTTGCTACATTGACATTTTCCCAAATGTCGCGCTTAAACTGAAAGTTTACAAGAGTTCCGATGTTTGCGAGGCTTGTTTGTCCAGCAGGAACTCCAAACGAGCCACGCTGTGCAAGGGCAGAATCATTCACAAACACGAAGCGCCCCGTAATAGGAGCTACAAGGATACTCAAAAAATTTTCTGGCTTCCATTCTGCACCAAGCGCGATGGTAAGAAAAGCAGGAGCGAAAAAATTTGATAGCTTGCGAAGCTCGGAATTTGAAGGCTTTGTGTAATCCTCACCAACAGTGAACTGTGTACGAAAGTCCAGAAAGCCTGTCCATCGTAGATGCTCTGCTGCTGCAATTCCTACTTTAGAGATAATAATAATACGGTCGTCGCTTTTGCGTGCTGATGGATTAGGTCCGAGCCACGTCAATCCGTAGCCGAACTCTGCTGCATTATCCCATGCAAAGCTGAGGGTATGGTAGTTGACGACAGCGTTAAGAAGCCCTAGAATGGACGTTGCATTATCACCGCCCCCAGCCCAGTTCAGTAAGCCGATACTAGTGAAGTTGATGCCAAAGTTCCCTTTGATTGTCCATCCTGTTGTATCAAGTGTTGGTGTGGCTTTGCGAAGGTCTTCAGCACCGGGCTGTGCATGCGCATACACAACAGAATAGAGACAAAACAATGGAATGCAGCAATATCGTAGAACAACAGCAGTATTCATACTTCGTGTGAGGTAAGCGTAGAATAATGATAGTTTGTACGTTCTATAATACTCAATTGCGATGCAAAAGATAGAAGGGAAGAATTGTTGGAGCCTTCAGGAGAAGCTCTGCCGAACACTAAGGAGCGCACGAATTTGATGGAAGAGCTGTTCGGATTCTTCATAGTTGAGTGTTTGTGCCCCATCAGAAGCAGCTTCTTCTGGTGTTTCGTGGACTTCAACGATAATGCCGTCTGCACCAGCAGCAACACCTGCCAATGCTACAGGTGCAACAAACTCGCGGAGCCCAATAGCATGGGATGGATCGACGATAACCGGCAAGTGGCTTTTATCCTGCAGTATAGGGATAGCGTTGATATCGAAGGTATTACGGCTTGCACGCTCATAGGTTCGGATACCACGTTCGCAGAGCAGAAGACGCTCATTTCCAGCAGAAAAGACGTACTCTGCTGAGTATAGTAATTCTTCAATTGTGCCCGAAATGCCACGCTTAATCATAACAGGCTTATCGACCTTACCAAGCTCATCGAGCAAATTAAAGTTCTGGCTGTTGCGAGCACCAACCTGATAAATGTCGATATACTCATACATTGGTTCAATTTGTGCTGCTTCCATGACCTCACTAATAACCTTGATGCCATGTTCTCGACAAATACGTGCAAATATTTTGAGACCTTCTAATCCCAAGCCACGAAAACTGTATGGAGAGGAACGAGGCTTGAACACACCACCACGCATAATGCGAACACCACACCGTTGCAAATGCTGAGCAATGCTACAAACTTGCTCTTCGCTCTCAATCGAACACGGGCCAGCCATAATCTGGAATGCCCCGTTGCCAAGAGTAACACCGTCTCCAAGATCAATTGTTGTACGTTCAAGTTTCCATTTCCGAGAGACAAGTTGGTAATCGTCGGAAACGTAGTAAATATCTCGCACTCCGGGTAAGCTCCCTAAAACACGAATATCAATAGGCTGCTTGCCAATACAGACAATGTAGCGACCAAACTGCGTCTGAACAGCTGTAGGCGTATAGCCAACAGCTCGGACAGCGCAAAGAATGTCGGTTTGGATCGATTCTGTGCAATCTGGTGCAAGGTGGATAATCATGTTCGGAAAGAATGTGAAAAAATTGGGCGAAAAATACAGAATTTTTCCTAGCGCACAAACGAAATCATGATCTAAACAATACTACAAGCTTGCTGGGTTCTAGTAGCAGATTTTCATTATCGAGCGAAAATGTGTAAGTTGCAACCTTAACAGCGTCTTTCGTGAATTGTTTGTTTCATTGTTTTCTTGGTATTGCATGTATCACTCCATTGCTCAATATGACCCTGAGCTTTTTCATGCCCTTGAAGGCGAGTATGCACGGCAGAGCGAAAAACTTGAACTTATTGCAAGTGAGAACTACGTATCGCGTGCTGTGCTTGAAGCGCAAGGGTCGCTAATGACGAACAAGTATGCTGAAGGATATCCCGGCAAACGCTACTATGGCGGATGCGAGTGGGTCGATATCGCAGAAAATCTTGCTCTTGAACGTGTGAAGCTGCTTTTTGGAGCAGAATACGCGAATGTTCAGCCTAATAGCGGCTCGACAGCGAATATGGCGGTATATTATAGCTTCTTGAAGTTTGGCGATACTGTTTTAGGTATGGATTTATCACATGGCGGGCATCTGACACATGGTTCGCCAGTCAATTTCTCAGGGCGCTTCTACAACTTCGTTCCTTATGGGTTGAACAAAGAAACAGAGCGCATTGATTACAACCTTGTCGCCGATTTAGCAAAAAAACACAAGCCAAAAATGATTACTGTTGGAGCCTCAGCGTACTCACGGAATATTGATTACAAGGCATTTCGTGAGATTGCTGACTCTGTAGGGGCATTTCTGTTTGCCGACATTGCACATCCAGCAGGGCTAATTGCCAAAGGACATCTAGATACCCCAATTCCCTATGCCCATGTTGTAGCTTCTACAACACACAAAACCTTGCGCGGTCCTCGCTCTGGAATGATCCTTATGGGCAAAGACTTCGACAATCCATTTGGTATTACAGCGCCCAAGTCTGGTCGCATTAAAATGATGAGCGAGATTATTGATGGGTGGGTGATGCCTGGTATTCAGGGCGGACCACTAATGCACGTCATTGCTGCAAAAGCTGTTGCATTCAAAGAAGCTCTTAGTGATGATTTCGCTGCTTATACTGCACAAGTGATTCGCAATGCGCAAGCACTTGCTCAAGCTTTGATGGTACGCGGCTACAAGATTATTTCTGGGGGCACAGATAATCATTGTATGCTTGTGGACTTGCGGAATAAGAATGTAACGGGTAAGCAGGCAGAAATAGCTCTTGACACTGCAGGAATTACCTGCAATAAAAATATGGTGCCGTATGATAACCAACCTGCCCTTGTAACTTCTGGTATTCGGCTTGGAACAGCTGCTGTAACGACGCGCGGTATGAAAGAATCTGATATGGAGATCATTGCAGGATTGATTGACCGTGTCATCCAATCTCCTCACGACGAAGCAGTATGGGCATCTGTTAGGCATGATGTCAAAGCATTATGCTCCGGATTTCCACTTGCCCAAGACCTCCCACATAGAGACAATAACGGATTGTTTGCGAAGAATCCCCTATTGCAAAAAGGTGTAGAACGCTTGCAATCAGGTGCTGCGCTTGCTGCTGAAACTGCTGGAACATTTCTCGAAAAGTTGGGTGGTGAACTCAAAACGGCACTTCAAAAAAAACCATAGTTCTAGCACGTAGAGACTCAGAGAAAGACAAGGGGCTCAGCATACCCATGTGCTGGGCCCTTGTGATATGGGCGGGAGTTTATCAGAAATTCTATGCTATAAGGAGCAGGAGCGCTATACAGAACTAATCTCGTACAAGAGGTGGAAGATGGGGATTATTCGCGATTTCTGGTTGTACAATCGGCAGGTAGCGCCATGTATTATCTCGGAGATGCCAGCGGTT
>JANWZB010000053.1 GCA_025055035.1 Candidatus Kapaibacterium sp. | reverse complement strand
CAGCACGATTAAACGATTCAACAAGTACTTTCATACGCTTTTCATACGTACTGCGGATGCGCTCCACATCGTTATCGTGGTTGTTAAGCGCCTCGATTGCTGCCACCTGTAAGGCTGTATGCGTGCCATAATCATAGTAGCTCTTAATTTTTGCAAGTGCAGCAACAAGCCGCTCATTACCGACCATAAAGCCTATGCGCCAGCCAGCCATATTATAGCTTTTTGACAGCGTAAACGTCTCCACAGCAACATCTTTCGCGCCTTCTGCTTGCATAATCGACGGAGCTTTGTAGCCATTAAAACAAATGTCTGCATACGCTATATCGCTCACAATGTAAAATTGTTCTTTCTGTGCAAGCTTCACTAACTCCTGATAGAACTCAAGCTCGACAGTGAGTGTTGTGGGGTTATTCGGAAAATTGACAACAACAAACTTTGGTCGAGGAATAGCTTCGCGAATAGCTTTGTGCAGATTGCTAAAAAAATCCTCATCAGGAGACAGTTTAACACGACTTACATTACCACCAGCAATCACAACACCATACGTATGAATAGGATAGCTGGGGTCTGGCACGATGACTACATCGCCGGGGTCAACGGTTGCTAACATAAAATGTGCATATGCATCCTTTGAGCCAATAGACGATATCGCCTCACGCTCGTGATCTAAATGCACGCCGTAACGGCGCTCGTACCACTTGCAGATTGCTTCACGTAAGCGAACAATACCTTTCGAGGCAGAATAGCGGTGCGTTTTGGGACGCTGCAGCACTTCGACTGCCTTAGCTACAATCTCAGGAGGAGTGTCACCATCAGGATTACCCATACTGAAATCAATGACATCCTTACCTTCGTGTCGCTCTTTCATTTTGAGGTCATTAATTTGCGCAAAAATGTACGGCGGCAAGCGCTTTATGCGATTGAACTCAATCTCGCTAAACATACGAATACAGGAATAGTGCACAGACATTAACTGTACGGGTTACACATGGCTCGTTGCTAGTGTGCAATATAGCACTTTTCTATGTTTCTTACGATTGCACCGACGGCTCAAGCAATCTGATTTTGCGGGCATCGGCATCCACTTCCGCGAGTACGCCGATAGGCATCGTAAAATTCGATTTTACATGTCCAAGCGGGAAGTTCGCAAGCACAGGAATATTCAGCGGTGCAAGCCGTGATCGCAGAACATCTTCTATAGTTACAGAGAAGTTTGCGTCCTCGCCTTCAGTAAACTGCCCAAGCACAATAGCAGCACATCGCTGGAGCTTTCCAGCGAGCCATAGTTGTGTCATCATTCTATCTACCTTGTAGGACTTTTCACCCACATCTTCCAAAAAGAGCACTGCCCCATCGGTATTGATGTCGTACGGTGTACCCATAAGTGCAGTGATAAGCGTTAAGTTACCACCAACTATGCGCCCACGTGCTTTTCCACTGGAATATGCGACAAGCCTTGCATCAGCATATGTTAGCGGCTCAAACCCTGCTTTTCCGAGACTTTCGGGATACACTAGCGGCAAAAACCATTGGCGTGTGAAGTCGTCGAACTCTGTTGCTGCCATTGGACCATGAAATGCAACAAGATTACACCGCTGATAGACTGTATTTACGAGCGCCGTAATGTCGCTAAATCCGCAGATAATTTTTGGATTGCGCTGTATTGCTTCAAAGTCTAACATAGGCAGGATTCTCATCACACCGTACCCACCACGCATACAGATAATCGCCCCAATTTCCTTGTTGTTCACAAACTCCATAAACTCTGCAGCGCGGACTTCATCGGGAGCAGCTAGGTAGCTCGAGCCTGCAAGCACTGATTTGGCAAGTACCGGCACAAGACTAAGCTCTTCGAGCACTTTCATAAACGCTTTCGCCTTGCGCTCAAAGTCTTCCTTAGTAATGCCGCTTGCTGGAGCAGGAATACCAACCTTCGTACCGGGCTTGAGTGCAGGAGGCACGTTAGGAGGAAACAAACGCTTATCCAACAGTGGTGCTGCACGCATCTCTTTGGCGTGCACCAGCGATACTCCAGCTGCTACCCCTAATGAGGTTAAAAGCTGACGACGCCTCATACGCCTAATGTTTTTCGATAATGGGCTCATACTCCTCAGTTTTCTGTAGGTATTACGTCAAACTACGAAATAGTTTGAAGGGGTGGGATCAATGCACGAAAAACTCTTTTGGACTTGGTAAACTGCAAAAAAACTCCTATGTTTGTAGCCCTTCTCTATTGTTGGCGTGGAGAGGTGCCAGAGTGGTCGAATGGGCTCGCCTGGAGAGCGAGTGTACCGGTAACGGTACCAAGGGTTCGAATCCCTTCCTCTCCGCAAACTTTATCATCAAAATTCGAGCATAGGCTTTTGTGCTCGCGTAGTCTTCTCACTGTTTTACTTGGGATGACGCTGCAGTCTCTGCAAGACGCGGTATCACCACAACAAACGTTGTTCCTTTACCTACCTCGCTTTCTGCCCATATCTTGCCGCCGTGTAAATCTACAACACGCTTAGTAATCGCCAAACCAACACCATGCGATGATTCTCCTCCCGTCGGGCGCGCCGATAGCCGCTGAAAAAAGCCGAAAAGCTTTTTCTTATCTTCATCGGTCAAACCCGGTCCTTCGTCCTGTACTTCAAAGCGAATTGCTTGTGGTGTCGCCATAACGCGTGTTACAATTGTTGTGTTGTGCGGAGAGTACTTAATTGCATTGGTAACAAAATTATCCAGAACCTGCTGCATTAAGCCTTTATCAGCAAAAAACTCAAAATCATCGCCTTTGGATTGCGCAATAATCGTTTGACCTTTGCTTGTTGCTTTCTGCAGATTTGCATCAATCACTCGTTTCATCAGCTCTTGAGCATTGCAGGTCATTTTTGAAACTTGTATTCTCCCCATCTCCAGCGCTGAGCTTGCCAAAAGGCTTTCGATAAGGTCAATCATACGCTCGCAGGATTGACGAATCATCGCACCCATTTCAGGAAATTCTTCGGCAGAAATATCGCCCATCTCGATAAGCTTAATCGCTGCTAGTACTGATGTAATTGGGCTTTTAAGGTCATGCGATACAATGCTTAGCAGTTCTGTTTTGCGTGTATTTGCTTCTTCAGCTTTCTTGAGAGAACTCTGTACATCCTCGAGCGCCTTGCGAATACTTTCAACCATGTGGTTAAAGGTATTAGCAAGAACTTCGACCTCATCGTTAGTTTTCACATTCACCGCTACCGATAAATCACCATCAGAAACCCTTTCGGCTGCATCTTCAAGCACTTTGAGTGGTTTGACAATCTTACCGCTCAAGATTAACATCACAATTCCCCCCAAAATCACAATTCCAGCACTCACGCCTAATGCAATGTAGATACTTTGCTGAGCGTCTTTTTTTAGCTCTTCGCGACTGATGCCTATAATCACTACACCTACTTTACGCCCTTGATACAATGCAGGCTCAGCATGCAGTGCTACATCACCGATGTCGAAAATAACTTTGTTGTCTGGCTTGGTATCGGTAGTACGCAGTCGCTCAATATCTTTTACAAGCAGTTTATGCGTTGAATCTGGCTTATATCCAGCTATTTCCTGCCCCTCGAGGTTATACACGAGCACAAATTTCACCCCAGACAGCTGAGGCAAGACTTCTAGTGTTTTTTTCACCGCATCCTCATCGGCAAACTCCAAGCCAGTCGAAGCATTAAATGCAGTCATCTGGGCAAGCACAATCACTTTATCATTCAAATACTTGTTCATCTGCACTTTTTGCCGCTCAGGAAAGAATGCTGCTATGAACACAGCAATAGCGACGAGAAGTACAAGAACGCTCACGACAAACTTGAGCTGGATGCCAAAACGACGCTTCATATTTTTGACGTTGTCATAATGATAATGCTGTTGCTTCAAGAAGCTCTAGCCCCTCAAGTGTATCATGCGCTATTGCCACAACAGTTATCCCTAAAATAGCGATTTTTTCCTAACAACCAACTGGTGGAACATCTTTTTTCACGAAATGCAGAGCCAAGCACCGTATGTTTTTATATACTTCACAGAGCGAGCAAAGTACTATGACGTACTTCTCACTGTAGCATTACAATTAGGTCGATGGGCTCTGTATCACGTAGAACACGCACACGAATAGTTTGCGACGGTTGTAGCTTACTAAGCACCTGCATGTAGGCTTGTATATCGGTGATTTCTTTACCATCAATATTGATGATAATATCCCCTTCTTGCATACCAGCCTTTGCTGCCGGACGCCCCTGCGTTACAGCATCAATTCGCAGCCCCTTGCCTGTATAGCTATATGATGGAACAATACCGAGCGATACCCTGTACGAATGTGTAGCTTGCTGACGAGTACGTGTTTGTTGAAATGGAAGCTTTGGCAGTCTTTGTATTGAATCAATAAGGGTTGCTACTAGCTGTAGAACAGTTGCTTCTCCCTGTATGTTAATCTTTTCTTCATCATCGGACGGCTTATGATAGTCGCTGTGAACACCCGTAAAGAAGAACAGTATAGGTATTTTCTTGAGATAAAACGACGTGTGGTCTGATGGTCCCACACCTGATGAATCCTTCGCCACAACAAGGTTACCGACACCAACGGACTGAGCAAGAGATTCTATGAGCGGCTCGAATACTGGGCTTGTACCTGTACCACCAACTAGAAGTTCCTTTTTCTCATTTAATCGCCCGATCATATCAAGGTTTATCATGCAGTGTACAGATTCTAGCGGTATTGTTGGATGTTCGCAAAAGTACTTCGAGCCGAGCAAGCCAAGCTCTTCGGCTGAAAAGCCTATAAATAGCATGTTATATGGTTCTTGTACAGTATTCGTTGCATAGTGCCGTGCTAGCTCAAGCATCCCTGCTACACCAGAAGCGTTGTCATCTGCACCATTGTGGATTTTCCCTTGTGGTGCTGGGTCAAGCGAACCACCATCATATCCTAGCCCTAGATGGTCGTAATGAGCCCCTAGAATAATTGTTTGTTGCGCCTTGTTATCAAGAAAACCAAGTACATTGATTGCTGTTCTAGTGCTATCGAGAACGCTATCATTTCTCTTCACTAAAGGAAATCGTTGCAGATACGTCCCATTCTGTCCTTTTGGAGCAAGACGTAGCAAGCGAAACTGCTCAGCAATGTATTCCGCAGCGCGTTGTTCCTCGGGCGTACTTGCTCCACGTCCTTTCAATTCATCACTTGCCAGAAAGCGTATATGCTGGCGGAGAAGAGTAGTGTCCACTGTTTGTGCACTCAGCACCGTGCAGCAGAAGAGCGCTGTAGTGCCTAATACTAGCACATTATGCACAATATTGCTCTCAGAGCACATATGCACGCTGTGCCTTGCAAGGCGCAGAGATTTCTTTGTACTCCAAGAAATGCTTATATGTAACAGAAGCTTATTCAACCCATTCTGCAATAAAGATATTGGTATCTCGTGTTCCATTGTTGTTGCGGTTCGATGAAAAAATGAGGTATTTCCCATCGGGCGAGAACATTGGAAAAGCATTAAACGCACTCTCAGTAGTAATTTGCTCGAGACCTGTGCCATCGGTATTGATCATGTAGAGCTGGAAATCATAGCCACGCTCTGAGTGATGATTGGAGGAAAAAATAATCTTTTTGCCCGATGGATGAAAGCATGGCGCCCAATTTGCTTTACCAAGCTTAGTAACCTGCCGAAGGTTTGAGCCATCGGCATTGCAGATATAAATTTCCATATTTGTCGGTGCAACTAGCCCCATCGCCAAAAGCTCGGTATATTCAGCAATTTCCTCAGCAGTTTTGGGACGCGAGGCTCGAAACACTATCTGCGACCCATCAGGCGAAAAGAATGCTCCTCCATCATACCCTAAGCCTGTTGTAATCTGCCGCTGGTCTGTGCCATCAGTATTCATTGTCCACAGCTCTAAGTCTCCCGAACGGTCTGACGTAAACACAATCTTATCACCTTTAGGAGATACCGTTGCCTCAGCATCATAGCCGGGACTTGTTGTCAAAGCACGAAGATTGTTGCCATATTTATCAGCCACAAAAATGTCATATGCGCGGTGTATAGCCCATAGATACTTGCGCATATACTTTTGGCTTGTTACAATCGGCTTTGGCGTACAGGCACTATCAGCGGTGTGTGTCGAAGCAAAAAGAATATGCTGTCCATCGGGCATGATGTACGCACAGGTTGTTACCCCACGCCCTGTGCTCACACGCTGAGGGCGGAAGTTTGTATCATGCATTTTCACAGAGTCTTCGAGAGCAAGATAAAAGATTTGGTCGCAGTGCAAACCCCAGCGTGGATTATTGGATTGAAAAGAAATTGCTTTTCCATCAGGGCTAAAGTAGGCCTCAGCATTGTCTCCACCAAAGGTAAGTTGGCGAATATTGCGCAGATAGCGTTGCTCTCGTAAAGACTGCAGTATAGTGGCTACAGCATTATTAGCAGAATATGCTACGCTCTTTCCGCTATCTAGTTCTTGCGCAAGCAAATTTGTGCTTACTATCATTGCAAAGACAGTGCACTGTATTGTGTAGAGAATAAGTATATGCATGTCGGAGCAACAATATTTGTTTTTACATACAAGTAGCTACACTAAAAGCAGAGGTAGCATCTCCGCTTTCAATATTACATAACTTCTATACTTTCTATACTACTTTCGACGGCAAGCCAATGCTCTAGTGCTTGAAACGTTTGCTGAGCACTTGCAATGATAACAGCTTCGTTTTCTTCATTATTATCAGCAATTCTTGCAATAGCTTCGCAACACGACTTCCACATTGCACCGACATGTGCCCCATAGCTCGAGAAATACGCAGCACCATTATCCGCCGTACGCCCATACATCTTCTGCACTTGGCGTGCTTGGATTTGCCCACCAAGAGTCGAGCCTTCCATAACGTACAATACTCCCGCTGCTTCTTGAATTGTTGACATAGAAGGCAAAGTGCTTGCTTCAGGCAGAGATGCTATCTCATCCTGTGTCATTCCCAAGCTAAGTAAATCTCGTTCTAGAAGCCTTGCTTTGCAGCGCTGCTCAATATCTATACCAGCACTGCTCCAGTTAATGCGACGCAGCAAACGCTCTAGTGGTACGTGAAATCCATAGAACTTTTGTAAGAAGAGCAGATAGTCTGCTTCGCTCAATGTGCCGTCCATCATTGCTTTCCCAAAGCGATTCCCCTCAATACTATCATGCTGCGGGCGTGTTTGAGCTTTTAGCTTCACAAGTATTCTAGGACGTTCCGTCATTGTTATTGTTCCTCCGCATGTATTACCAAGTTACACTCTATTTCAATTAAACATAGCTTCGCAAATATACAGCAATGATTACAAGAAACCCAAATATATTTAGACTGCATCTATATAACTCAAACAAACGGATTGCACTTATCGTATGACACAAGATCTATTGTGCTTTGCCCATAAGATGCACAGTACGTTTATCCTCGCTTGTCATGCGAAATAGCGTTGTTACACCCTCGTCAAGATATTCAAGGGCAACAGTGGCAGGCAGCAAAATAGGTTTCTGAAACTGTACATCGACCTTTGTAACGGCACTGTTCTTTATGCGCTCTAGAGCAGAAACAAACATACTCACAGAATACCAGCCGTGAGCAAGCTTACCCGGCAAGCCAAACGCTCGTGCCATAACTCCAGCAATGTGAATTGGGTTATAATCTCCCGACACCTTTGCATACTCCCAACCGATAGCATCAGGCATCGTGAGTGTTCCAGCGCTTTTTGCTGCAGAAAAATCTGGTACTGCTTGCGATGCTCGCTCGCTCGATTGCGAGCTTTTTTCACTACTTCCCCCTGAACGCTTTGCAATATATCCACTTGTACAATGTGCTATTGTTCTTCCTTCTTGCAGGATGTCCACAGTAAATGTCGGGAACAGCGATCCGCGTTCCTTGCCTTCGATCACAACCGACGAAGTAATTGTCACAGGCTTGTCAAGGCGTGGTTGTGCTAATATTTCTAATGAATTTGTCAAATGTACAAGACCTGGCGCAGCGAGCGGAAATTTTCTGTGTAGAATGAGAGCGATCTGTGCACGCTGCGCAAGCAAGTAGAACCAAGTGGCAGGGATACTGTCAGTTTGAGCAAATCCACAAAATGCAGAATATTCTTTGATGTTTGCTACATCCAGTATCACATCGTCAAATGTTTCTGCGAGCGTAAATGTTTGCTTCACAGGAGGGTTTCCACGTGTGAGAGTCAGCATCACAGGAAGAAGCATTTGGGGAATGGAATTAAGGTGTGCCATAACCGTTGTTTAGGAAAGAGTAACAAAGGTTTGTAGAGCAACAGCATTTATGCAGCAGCATTCGATTGTTGCACTGCCGTGTAGCGAACATACAGTGTTTTTGGCACTGTTGCAAAAGTTTTCCAGATTCATCAAAGATTCCCACGACAAAAATTCTGATTTTACCTTTCCATATACCTCAGCTTGTGCTTTAATTGCTGCTATATTTTCCTCGTGCAGGCGAGACTCGCACCATACACGCCTTTTCGCTAGTCTGCGAAGCTGCATTTCCGCAGCCTTGTCAATAGACAATGTAGTCAGTACCTAAGGCGTTTAGGACATGAAAACGTAGAAGGGATCGCTCATAGCATAAACGAGCCACCAAAGTACGTTCGAAAGTAGTTCGGATGATACATCGCAGCATCATGTCCACACGTATATAGCAAAATCTGGGTCATGGAATATTCATGCTTGCTGCATCAACACGTTCAGATCTATCACCAATCCCATACTCTGTAGAACTTTTTCGCTCAGCAGGAATCCATAGTGCTTCCGAAACTGGCTTATCATCAAGTCATATGGCAAATCGTGAAATGAGCCGTACTCATGGACATACTCCATAAATACATTCCCAGCTCGATCGTACTGCTGGAATATAGAGTCTTCTGTACCATCAAACTCTAGTACTGCCACATTGAGCTTTCGACATAAATCAGCATTAAAAGCAGGTGTTGCCTTGACCCATCTACCTTCTAACCACAATTCTGTACACCCGTGAAAGACGAGGACATTTGTCTGCAAAAAGCGCTCAATCTTCTCAGTAACGATATGGTTTTTGACATTAAAGAATGCCAGACGCGAAGGTATTCCGACAACACGCGCTGTTGCTGCAAGCAAGACTGCTTTATTAACGCAATGACCGTAGTTCCTTTTAAGCATATCACTAGCTTTCAAGCCTTGCGGGCGAAAATCAAGAATGTAGGGATTATAGAGAAACTCATCGCGAATCTGTCTGTATAAAGCAATAGCGTTTTCTATTGGCGCGTTGTCGGGCGATGTATAGCGATGTGCATATGCAACAATATCCTCGTGGTTGCAATCCAGAAAATATGTTGGCTGTAAGTAGAGTGCAGTGTCTGGTAGCATAGGATTTCTCATTGATTGGCACATAACGCTGCGCAACACAATACAGCAGAATTACTGCTGCTCTAGAAGTATGTCTGGGACACTTATTGTACGGGAATTGTGATGATGAAGGCTGCACCTTTGCCGCTTTCACTTTGGACGTTCATACGTCCACCAAGCATATCAACAAGCTTCTTGACAATAGATAACCCCAATCCTGTTGAATCCTCGCCGCCTGTAGGCTTTGCTGACAGACGAGTAAACTTTTTGAACATTTTTGCCTTATCGGCTTCGCTAAATCCCGGACCTTCATCTTGAACGAGAATACTCAATTCTTCTTGCTCCTGCGATGGATGCCGTATTCTCTCAGCTTTTACCCACACATTCGTTCCATGCGGCGAATACTTAATTGCGTTATCAATTAGATTTTCTAGAATCTCCGTCAGACCCGATGCATCTGTAGCAGCTTCAAGGCGTTCTTCAGGAACTACACAATGCAGTTGAATATGCTTCGCTGCTGCACGTTCTTGGTATTCTTCAACCACAGTAGTAATGAGATTGCCAACGTCTATGCTCTCTTTCTGGAACGTCTGTGCACCTTGCTCAAGAGCATTCACGCGAAGAAGCTTCGAAATAATATTCAGCATACGCTTTGATGTTGCCAGCATGCGTTCGCTCCATGTTCGAATGCGTTCAGGAGTAAGCTCTTCGGCTGATTTCGCTAACGCTGACGACGTCGTCATGATTACTGTCAGTGGATTCTTTAAGTCGTGCGCCACAATACCGAGAAGCTCATCTTTTTCGTGATTCAGAGCTTCAAGGCGCTTATTTGCAGCTTCTAGTTCGGCGTTGACTTGCTGCAAATACCTGTTTTTATCATCAAGCTCTGCATTAATTGCTGTAAGCTCGGCATTCGCATGTTCGATGTGTACATGCTGTTCTTGAAGTTGAGCTTGTTGTTGCTGTATTTGCTCATGAGCAGCACGCAGCTGTGCTTCCGAACGAGCAATGTAGCGATAGCGATGGTACGCAAGCACTAACGCTACAATCACAAGTACAATAGCAGCAATCAGCACCCCACGCCATATTTCAAGCCGTTCTTGTTCTTTCTCTGCGAGGGCAAGCTCTTTTTCCCTTTTTTCTGCAAGGCGCATCATTTCCAGAGCCTGTATGCGCTGCTCGATATTGAGCAGTTGCAGAGAGTCCCGTAGCATGCTCGTCAGACGATAGTAGCGTAATGCTTCTTCGTACCGACCAGCGCTCTGCTCCAAGATCGACAGGCGTTCATATAGTGATGCCCGCTCAACAGCCCCACCTATACTATCAGCAATGCCTAGCCCTCGACGAGCTGCTGCAAATGCTTCTGCATAGCGCTTCTGTGCTGCGTAGATTGCTGCAAGACTTTCAAGTGAGCGTGTGACGTACTGCCAATGCCGATGACGTTCAAACATGTGTAGTGCTTGCCGTTGATATACAAGCGCTGAATCATACTGCTTCTGTGCGTATAATATTGTACCAATGTGATAGAGAGCAAGATTTGCGTAGAATGGCTCAGCTGAGCGCTGCCCTCGTTCCAGCGCTTCGTGTTCTAGGCGCAAGGCTTCCTCGTACTTGCCTTCCTTCAACGCAATATCTCCCATATTTCCCAGAACAAGTGAGCAACCATCATCGCGTTGTGCTGCCCTAAAAATTGCATACGACCTATGAAAGTACTCACGGGCGATATCGAGCTTATTCTGCACTTTGTACAAATAGCCAATATTATTGAGAAGAAACGCCTCATGAACACTGTCCTTTAGCGACCTGTACAGTTCGAGCGATTCAAGGTGAGCATCTAAGCCTGCACTATAGTGCCCTGCATATATTGCAACAATCCCGATAATCATCGTTGCTCGTGCACGCCCGCGAATATACCCAAGAGCACGCGAGCGCTCTAGCGCCTTCTGTGCATAGTGTAGTGCTGTATCGTGTGCAGTGTTGCGTACCGCATAGGCAATCTGGTTAAGGCGGTCAATATACGCGGTCTGTGAAAGCGCTGAGTCCCGTTCCTCACGGTAGAGAAGCATCTTGAGCGAATCAGCCTGAGGAGTTTGGCATACAAGCTTTGCTGTCCATAGCACACACAGAAACGATATAGCAAGCCAATGCTGCCGATAGTACTCTACCATAGTTGCAGAAAAACGATGTATGAATTTGTATGAGCTTGGTGTCCTTGCATGCTGCGCTTTTCCCCTATCCATACTCTGAGATGCGTAAGACCACGAACACAGGCAAGTGCCATCGAAATACTGTTGCAAGAGATTTTCGTGCGAGCGGTGCATGCGAGAATTTATACGCAATCTTAGTTCCTTGCGCAAGCAGTGCTCGTCAGAAGTGCCCTCTCAGGGTTTATGGTACGCTCGTAGCGAGATCCGTTGCTTGTGTTTATACGATAGCACGCTGTACAAAGTTACTTTACAAGGTTACTCTGCGCGCTTTGAGCCTATCAGAAACCAGCCATTTTCTTTATTCCACAGGAGCTCAATTGTTTTGTATTTGCATGACCGATACAGCTGCTGATATTCCTTCTTGGGTGTTGCATCATTACAGCGATATACAAGAGTTGCGTGCATGATAGGCTCCCCTTTGCGTGGAAGCGTATAATCAATACCCAAGCCAATCCCTTGTGCATTGTCATCAGGTGTCAGGCTCATAACACCCCGACTATCAATCACATTCGGAACAGTTCTTTGACCATAAAACTCACTAATACGTACACTTGGCAAAACTTGGTAGGTTACTTCGCGCCATTCGTCGCCATCGCATACATAAAACCTTAGTGACGCCCTCCTGCACGGACTTTGCTTTTGCGAGATAATTTCTTGATAGGCATAGTATATTGTTCCATCGTCTGCATGAAAGGACACAAATGCTATTTCTAGTGTTCTTCCCGTCGTTGCTTGTGTACGGACCATAAGATACCCATGTTCTTCATCGCACACCACGCGATTTGATGCACTAGGTATTATCGAGATTTCGACATGTTTGAATGGAAATCGCTCGAAGACTGCACAGAAGTTCTGTGCGTACACGCACAGAGTATTCTGGGGCGCACTGATAGCTGTTAGTATGGCTAATACTACAGGAATGCTACTACAGGCTGCATGCTTCATACCGAGTCGACAATACTTTTTGCATGAGAATGTCTCAAAACCTAAGAGCTACCGGGATTTGCACTATCTCTTGCGCCACAGCAGAACGCATTGCACGACGATTGTGGAGCTTCACGACAAGCTTGAACCCCAGCGTTCCTTGTAATACAGTTCTCTTCACGGTTGTCGATGGGAGTTTATTCACAAGAACATTCAGAAGAAATATGCCAGCATCGAAGGCGCTCGACACTTGTACATTTTGGGCTGCTATCAGCGTTGTGGTACTGCTATTATTGTTGCGTTGCACACTCAAGCGAAGCACTGTACTCTTTGGGTCAAGCTCTATTTCGCCTACTTCTATGTCATCGCGCAGTGCTGTTATCACACGGTCATTTTGCACGTCTACTGGCTGTGCATAATCGATGCTTATGCCCTTCACGATAAATGAGCAGTACGATTCTCCATGCGCTTTTTGCCCTATCAACGTAGCGTCTTCTATGCGCAGAGAATCAACATGAATCACAGGAGCTTTCTGCTGCACTTCAAATGTTCGTGTCCACAACACACGGTCGTTCGCCTGCGCAGGAGCATGTGCTATTCCCTGCACTATCATCACATCAACCTTACGAGCATAGCCGGGAATCCGCTCACCAACAAACGGAACTGTATAACGAGCACGAATAGCCTCATCGCCCATGAACTTGTAGAGGTAGTACATTTCCTCAGCAGGAATTCGTGCCTCTGAGGCAATATCCGCAGAAAACTGCACAGGCTCTCCAAAGTAAAGCGTCGTAGAAGCAAGGGACAATGCGGCTTTGGGGGCAAGCGAGTCGAGTACATGCACCTGTGCCACAATGTGATAGTCGAGCGTACTCAACAAAACCAGGACAACAAACAAGGACTGAAGGTTGCACATAGAACTGTACTTACGCTTCGTACTTTTCATACGGCAGAAATGACCATGGTGTTGATACCAGTGCGAGCAGTATGCGTTGCTTGCTGCTATTCTGCAATATAGTGAAAGAATCTTGTAGCACGCAACCGCTTTTTTGCTAGTGGAGTACTGGCTCGCTCACAGGCTCTGCACAGAACGATAAGCCAAAATCTTTGCAGATAAGTTTGTGTGTGGTTTCTGCAGTCATTAGGACCCCCGGCACACCTGCCCCCGGATGAGTACTCGTTCCAACGATATACAGATTTGGGATATCCTCACTCCGATTATGTGGACGGAAGTATCCAGTCTGCAGCAAGGACGGCTCCACACCCCAAGCGCTCCCAAGATAGCTATTGCGCTCGCGCCTGAAGTCTTCGGGAGTGAAGAGTTCTAACACCTCCAGATTCGCTCGCAGATGTGTCATACCGAAGTCTTCTTCAAGGAATTTTAGTACCCGTTGCGCGTACTCGTGCTTTATGGTCTCCCATTGCAATCCCGAAGCCAAATTTGCTACTGGAATAAGGACGTACATACTCTCACAGCCTGCAGGCGCCATGCTACTATCAGTACGCGTGGGCACGTGCAAGTACATCGAGAAGTCCTTAGGGAGAATCTTTCTATCAAAAATGTCTTTGACAAGTTCTTTGTAGCGTTCAGTAAGAATCAAGGTGTGGTGGAGAAGCTCTGGGTACTGCTTTTTGACGCCCATATACATTAGAAATGCACCCATCGAGTACTTCAGCTTTTGCACGCGTGTATCTGTCCATTTTTTGCGGTGTTCAGGCTTAATGAGTGCCGTCTGCGTATGGACAAAGTCTGCATTTGAGACAACAGCATCAACGGCTATGACTTCCCCGCACGAGCGCACCGCCGTCGCGCGCCCATGCGTTACGATAATTTCTTCAACAGGCGAGGACGTACGCACCACACCGCCAAGTTCTAGAAACACACGCTCAAACGCTTGAACTAATGCATACATGCCCCCTGTAGAAAACCATACACCACCGCACTTCTCCAGATAAGGAATCATCAGATAGAGTGCTGGTGCACGAAATGGGCTCGCTCCAATGAAGAGTGGATGGAACGAAAAGGTAAAGCGCGTACGGAAGTCCTGAAAATACCGCTTGACAAACGTATAGGCAGGATACAACGCATTCAGCTGTAGCGCACGCGGTACAAATCCCAGATATGTCTGCAAATCCATAAAGGGCGTTGTTCCAAGACCGTCTGTCATCACCGCGTCATAGAGCTTTTTTGCATCGCGCATAAAGTGGTCGTAGTTTGCAGCATCATGGCTATTGAACTGCGCAATCTGCGCTTTCATGCGGTCTGCATCGCCTGTGTAGTCAATGTATGTCCTATCGTGAAAATAGATGCGATAGAAGGGATCAAGATAGTGGAGGTCTAAATAATCTTCCATACGTCGCCCTGCCACAGCAAAGACTTTCTGGAGAACATCAGGAGCAGTAATCAGGGACGGCCCCATATCAAAGGTATACCCCTGCTTCACAAGCTGATACGCATGACCGCCGACACGCTCATTTTTCTCGAATAGCGTTACGCGAAATCCTTGTGCTTGCAGGCGTATTGCAGCAGATAAACCGCCAAAACCAGAACCGATAACAGCAATATGGTTGCGCATAGCCGTACAATAACTAGTATGATAAAACTATGATGGTGAAGCCCTATACTTTAAACTCTTTGCTTACAAACGAACGGCTGCCTGTTTTCTTGTACAGTATACAGCGAAGGAATAATTTTTGCCTTGTTTTGTCTTCTACACACCTACTACCACCAGCAATACTCTATTGCAGTATACAAGTATACATAAAAAAGGCTGCTGCCCGCTTACTGAGGATACACACGGGCAGCAGCGGAGCTACTCGAGACTCAGAGTTTACAGGCTATACACTATGGGTTTTGTTTCAATACCTTGACAATCGCACGTCTTTAAAGAAAGTATCTCTTGTGCTAGCTTAGCTTATAGGCGAGAAGGGCGAGAGTGCTGTATCATACTTGCCCTACACCCTACTTTCACACTGTCTCAACTTCCATTACTGTGGAGGCTGAATAGGCTGCGGACGCCCCGGAGGACCTGTCGGAATGTTCCGCGTATCACCACACGAAAGAAGGGTTGCGCTTATGATAAGAGCAGGCAATACGATAAGACGAAGAGGTTTCATAGCGCATAATCGAAAGAAATCTTGAAGAGACACTACAGCACCGCTGCAGTGCACAGAGTAGTTGCAGTATAAAATACGCAAAAAGCTGCTTTTGATTGTACACAAAAGCAGCTTTTGCTCACAAATACAACCTTGCTATCCACAGACAGCACAACTATGGTCTATCCCACCATACACGGTCGGTAATATTGACTTGACCCGGAAAGTTCTTGTTAAACAGGCGTTCGTCTTGTGGATAAGGCCAGCGACGCGGAATGTCTTGCTGGCGAGCCATCGGTAATACACGCGTGGGGTCGAGCACAGGAAAACCTGTTCTGCGCCAATCGTTGTAGGTTTCTGTCTGTGTATAAAGCGCCAGATACTTTTGCTCAATAATGTTTTGTAGCGTCACATCGCCTGCCGGTACGACATTCGTTTGACCAAGATACGTTGTGATACCTGCTTCAGAAACACCAGCACGCTGGAGTGATGCACGGATGCCTTCAACATATGCAGCTTTGGCAGCAGCGTTGTTACCAAGAATCAACTGCGCTTCTGCTTCAATAAATTTTGTTTCAGCATACGTAATAAGAGGCACGGGTGAGTTTGCTGAAGCATAGAGCGGTCCGAGCGTCGAAACCCCATCGGTAAGCATCGTCTGACCTTGCGAATAGACTGGACGGCGTGGGTCATTCAATGCATTGAGCATATTGACCATCTGTGGTCCGAGCCGAATGTCATTGCGCTGCGCCATAAACTGGAACCATGGATTTGCTTCTGTAGGAGCGCTGCCGAACGGCACTTGGCAATCAACAGCATTCGCGTTGATACCACGATTGCCTTGCAGTGCAGCAAGAGCATTTTGGGCAGCTTGTGTGCGATTGACTTTCGTCAAGTGAATATGGTAGCGTGCCTTCAGCGACCATGCAGCACGAATCCAATTTGCACGATTTCCACGATAGATGAAGTCTTGTCCCGCACCCGGAACAATTCCTCCCGGATTGGCATTATTCAGGTCAATGATTGCTGAATCGAGCAAGTTCTGAATGATACCATAGATTTGCTCTTGAGTTTGATAGCGTGGCGAAGCATCAGGGTATCCACGAAATGCTTCATCGTAAGGGATATTGTTCCACAAATCTGTCGCATTTCCTAAGCAGAATGCCATGAGTACCCGCGCGATACCGCGATATGCAGGCAAGTTTTGCGCATTAGCTTTTTGAATGATCCGTGTAAGGTCGTTCATAACACCTTCGTATAGACCGTTCCATGCAGTGTTGACGTCGGATTCTGTCAGGAGAAACTGCCAAATGCCAGTGTGTTGGCGATCCACACCACGGTGATGCTGTGTAAAGAGGCTGTTGTAGCGACCAATATCACCGCCCATGATGTACCCAATCCGTACTTGGTTCGGCGCAAGGATCACTTGAATAGGAGCATCTGTTGGTGAGTTCGGGCTAATGTTCACCGCAGGATCAATCCACGGCAGCGCGCACGAGCTCACTACTACAGCAAGAACGAGAGAAGCTGCTTTCCAGAGATATGATAAGAGACGATTCATAGTGATAGTCCTCAAGAAAATGGTGAATGATACCGGGTGATACCTTAGAAACCAATGTTGATACCAACGTTAATACTCCGTGTATTGGGCATGTTGTAGTACTCCAATCCTTGACCATTTGTAGCGCCTGTCAGATTGGTTTCTGGGTCGATCCCTTGAAATGGCGTTACAAGGAACAGGTTGCGCCCTGCAACAAAGATGCTTGCACTTTTAACAATACCACCATCGAACACCGATGGAGGCAAAGCATAGGTAAGTGTTGCTTCGCGAACGCGGAACCATGTCGTACTCTCGACAAAGCTTTCTGCAACTGTTCCGAAGCCACCACCATCGCCCAAAAGCCAATTCTGCCATGCTGTGGGGCGTGCAGTGCGGTCGATAGCAATTGTATTGGGCTGCCCACCGCTGAATGTACCATCAGCATTACGCGTTACTGTACTGCGCCCGACACCTTGAAAGACATAATTATCACGCTCACGTATCTCAGCGCTTCGTTTCGATGTTCCGTAGTTGTCCAGCGTTGCGACTGTCCCATTCCACATCGAGCCACCTTGCCGCCAATCCAACTGTACAGCAAGGCTAATTGTCCCAAAATTCGCATTCTGGAAAGTAAAGGTATTACGCAACCCTGCAATCCAATCGGGCACAACACGACCGAGCGGTACTTCCGGCGCCGTTGGGTCAACTGCCGGGAAGCCAAAGAATGGACTTGTGCGGTCGTCATTGATAATGAGCTGCCCTTCTACTGTGCGCATATACTTTCTACCAAAGATTGTTCCATATTGTTCCCCTTTCACCGCACGCGAGCTTGTTCCAGCAAAACCGACAAGGAAGATATTCGTAACGTTTTCTGCAAGCTCAACCACTTGGTTTACGTTCCGCGACCAGTTCAACAAAATGTCCCATGTAAATCCTGCATCAGGAATCTCCACAGGCTTTGCATTCAGCACAACCTCAACACCTTCGTTGCGCATACGTGCAGCATTCACAATCGTACTACCGAAACCCGAAGAACGTGCAATCGGTGCAGGTAGAACAAGGTTTGACCGATCATCTTGATAGTAGGTTACATCCAGACCAAAGCGATTACGATAAAACTTTACGTTAAATCCCGCTTCAAACGACTGCCCCGACTCAGGACGCAGGTTAGGATTGCCAAAGGTAAAGCCTTGCGTAAAGCCCGGATTGCCACCAAACGGGAACGAAATGCCTTGCGTACTTGTCCATCCATCAGCAAAAGTGGCGCGCGTCCAGAGTGTGTTTCCTGCATAGGTTAGTGCACCATCTGCTCCTACTGTTCCGTAGCTCACGTTAATTTTCCCAAACTGGAGCAGCGACTCAGGATCGGGTTGCATCAATTCTGTAAACACAAAGCTTGCATCGCCACCAAAGGTGAAGAATGAGTTGTTATTCGGATTCAACACTGTAGACCACTCATTCCGAGCACGGAGATTCAGATAAGCAAGCTCTTTATAGCGGAAGCGTGCCTCGCCGAAGAGTGCCATACGGCGCAAGCGGTCAATCACTTCCGAGGACTGTACTGCCGACGTGTTATTAATACTGTAGAACTCGGGAACAGCAAGAGCATCACCTTGAATATAGATGTTTTGCACTTGCCGCGAGAAGGCGTTGTGCCCAAGCATGACTTCTGCTTTGATGTCCTCGGTCA
>JANWZB010000052.1 GCA_025055035.1 Candidatus Kapaibacterium sp. | reverse complement strand
ATAAAAACGTACAGTGAAGTGATAGCAGTTACGATAGATGCGATTCACGAGACGCTCAAAGGCGCGTTTATATCATTTCTGTGTAGTTGAGTTCCCTGCCAAAGGTTTCCTCAAGACCCCAGAGGCAAAGATACGCGATACTGAGTGCGACAATACTTGTAACGATGCCTGCACCAATTAAGCCAAACGACGGAACAAAGGCACGAAAGAGCCATGTCATGGGAACGAGCGAGCCACGCACAAAATTTGGTGCTGTTGTAGCAACTGTGGCACGGAGATTTGTTCCAAACTGTTCTGCTGCCACAGTAACAAAAATTGCCCAATAGCCTGAGGATAGCCCAAGAAGTAGCGCGATATTATACACTGTTTGCGCCGATGGCATAGAAAACAGCACACTGCTTAGGAAGTATAGCGCAATACACAAAGAGTCGAAAATCAAGAACGCTAGAAGCACCTTTTTCCTACTCTTCAGCACTTGGCTGAGATAACCTGTGAGAAAGTCTCCAAGTGCAAGACCAACGTAGCAGAACATAATAGCGCGTCCGCCACTCACAGTGTCTTGTATGCCCATAGCAGCAGCAAATTCAGGAGAAAATGTTACAAGAATGCCGACGACGAGCCATATTGGTACACCTACAAGCACACAGCGTATGTAGCGGCTGAAACGCTCTCGACTAGTAAATAGACTGAAAAAATCACCGCGCTTAACTGCGCTTTCCTTGATAGTGCTAAACATGCCCGATTCGTACACTCCTATGCGCAAGACAAGCAACGCTAAGCCTAAGCCGCCACCAATAAAATACGCAACACGCCAATCAAAAAGTTCCGCAATAAAGTATGCTAAAATAGCACCAGACACACCAACACTAGCAACAATCATTGTTCCGTATCCGCGAATCTCTTTAGGCATAATCTCTACAACGAGGGTAATGCCTGCACCAAGCTCTCCAGCAAGACCTACGCCCGCAATGAATCGTAAGACGGCGTACACATCAATTGACGAGACAAAGCCATTGGCAATATTTGCTAGAGAGTATGTAACAATCGAGCCAAACAGTATAGAAAGACGCCCTTTTTTGTCGCCAAGAATACCCCAAAAGACGCCCCCTAC
The DNA here is from genome assembly GCA_025055035.1 of Candidatus Kapaibacterium sp. Lineage (GTDB taxonomy): Bacteria > Bacteroidota > Ignavibacteria > Kapaibacteriales > UBA4661 > PH2015. The sequence continues at coordinate 17,819 of JANWZB010000052.1, read as the reverse complement.
TAACATCCCTAGCATCTGCATGTTGATGAGAAAAAGACCATCATCAAGCAATTGCTGCCCGCGTAACCCTAGATCTTGAAGGCTTGGAACACGCACGATACTGAACAGCACTAGGTCGTAGATGTCCACAAAATAGCCAAGTGCAGCGACAATCACTGCTGTGTTCAAAATTGTATGCGAGAAGTCGTGCTTAGCATGGGAAGCATTCATAGTGTTGACAGTAGCATGTAGTACGCTGAAACACAAACCATGTACTTAAGATACGCAATTCTTTGGTTCTGTGGTAAGCAGAAGCGCACATGTGCACGTATGTAGTTTGTCATGATACAGTACAAGCTGCTTTTCTAATTTCTTCAACATCGTCGAAGTGGCGTTTTTCTGTGCCAATAATTTGGTAGGTTTCATGTCCTTTACCGGCTATGAGTAGAATGTCGCCGGGCTGAGCACAGTGCAACGCATGCCGAATAGCCTCGCGTCTATCGGGCAGAACTATCGTTGCTGGGAATTTATCGCGTGGAATACCTGCAAGAATGTCATCGAGAATAGCGAGCGGATCTTCAAGGCGTGGGTTATCACTTGTGAGAATGACGTAGTCAGCAAGCTCAGCTGCAATTCTTCCCATACGAGGGCGCTTTGTTGTGTCGCGATTACCACCACAACCAAAGATACAGACGATGCGCCCTTCAAGGGCAGCCGCAGTGCGAAGGTCGCGGCAAGCAAGCAGTGCCTTTTCGAGGGCATCGGGTGTATGCGCATAATCAACAATTGCTACTGCTTCGCCGTCGAGAAGGGGAATGCGCTGCATTCTGCCCGGTGCACCCTGTGCTGTAGCAGCTGCACGTATGATACTCTCTGTGTCAATATCAAGAGCACGCGCCATAGCGACACATGCAGCAAGATTTTCTACGTTGAATCTGCCAATAAGGGGTATGGTCATAGGAACATCAGTGCCGTCCATCCGTATAGTCAGATGCGTCTGTGTGATGCTGAAATCTTCGGCAATGATTCGTACATGTGCACGTTCTGAGCGACCAAAAAGGATGCGTCGCGATGCTGCTGTATCACGCAGCATCATATCAGAGTACTCATCATCGGCGTTGACTACAGCACAAGCATAGGCATCGAGCATATCGAACAGCAGTTTTTTGGCAGATGCGTAGTTTTCCATTGTGCCATGGAAATCCAAGTGGTCTTGTGTCAAATTAGTGAATATTGCGCCAGTAAAGGGGATTGCGTGAACACGGCTAAGTGCAAGAGCATGAGAGCTTACTTCCATCACTACCGACGTTACACCGCGCTTATGCATTTCAGCAAAGAGAGCACAGAGCTCTGGAGCTTCGGGAGTAGTGAACTGTGTGGGTAGCATCTCGTGTCCAATATAGTTGCCCGTTGTACCAATGAGCCCTACCTTCTCACCGAGAGATTCAAGGATGTGCTTAAAAATGAAGGTGCAAGTTGTTTTGCCGTTAGTTCCTGTGATGCCGATAATGCGCAATTTGTGTGCAGGAGTGTTATACCAAGCATGTGCTATGTCTGCAAGTGCTGTACGTGCATTTGGAACGAGAACGAGACTAACACGAGGAGGAACATCACAGCTGCGTTCAGCGACAATAACACGTGCGCCACGCTCGATGGCGTCTGTGATGAAGTCGTGTCCGTCGTGCTGTAAGCCTTTGATAGCGACAAACAGAGCATCCTCGCTGCACTGTCGGGAATCATAATGAATGCTAGAGACAGCGCGAGCGAGGGCATGGGAATCGCCGTACAGAGTGTATGAAGGAATACGAGCAAGGAGAGCACGAAGCGACTTCATATAAGCAATAGATCAGATAGCCAAACGGATATAATCGCTGTGCAACATACAGCAATTGTCGCAAATACGCAATCGGAAAACCTGCACGTTGGGTAATTATTGCTTGTGCAAGTCGTGCGCGGTGGCTTGCATCGTAGTGCTCGAAGCTTGTGAGCAATTCTGCGCGAGCGTGCGTTGTATAGACAAACATACGTCGGAGCTGCGTTGTGCAAGCCTGATGCACTCAGGCTAATTGTTCTTTGTACTGCAGTCGGTACAGCTTTGCGTATAAGCCATTGCGTGTCAGAAGCTCTTGATGGCTGCCGTACTCATAAATCCTACCATGATGGAGAACAAGAATGCTGTCCGCGCGCTGGATAGTAGAAAGCCGATGTGCAATAATAATCGAGGTGCGTCCCTGCAGCAGTGTGGAAATTGCATGCTCAATTTGCTGTTCTGTGGCGGTATCAACGCTCGATGTTGCTTCGTCGAGAATTAAGATGGCAGGATTGGCAGCAAGAGCGCGTGCAAAGGAGATAAGCTGCTTCTGACCAACGGACAATGTTGCACCACGTTCCATCACAGGAGTATCATAGCCATAAGGCAGCTTCTCGATAAACTCTGCAGCGCCTACTGCCTCTGCTGCAGCGTAGATTTGCTGACGTGAAATGTTTGGATTACCAAGAGCGATATTGTCGGCTACCGTGCGAGAAAACAGAAACACGTCTTGGAGAACAATTGCCATGTGACTACGCAATGAACGCTGCTGAATATCTCGAATGCTCCGTCCATCGATGAGAATATCCCCATGGTGAAACTCGTAGAAGCGCGCAAGCAGGTTGATAATCGAAGATTTCCCAGCACCCGTTGCCCCAACAATAGCAACTGTCTCACCTTTGCGGACAGTGAAGGAAACATTGTGCAAGACATTATGCATGCCATCGTAGCTAAAGGTAACATTGTGAAACTCGATAGAGTGAGAAAATACGTGCAGTGGTGTTGCGTTGGGGCTATCCCGCACGAATGATGTTGTGTCGAGAAGCTGGAAAATCCTCTCCGACGATGCCATAGCACTCTGAAGCGTGTTGTATTTGTCGGATAGTTCACGAATGGGTCGAAAGAACATCTCTCCAAACATTGAAAATGCAATAACTTCCCCCACCGTCATTGTTCCTTCGATGATGTGCCCAGCAGCGTACCAGACCACAATTGCTAGTGATACTGTACTCATCATCTCAACAAAGGGGAAGAATACAGCATAGTAAAACACCGAGCGGATGTGTGCTGCTGTGTGGGCGGCATTGATACTATCAAATTCGTTGCGTTGGCGCTCTTCTTGCAAGAAAAGCTGGATAACGTTCATACCAGCAATGTACTCATTCAGAAAGGCATTCATGCGGGCAACATGAGTGCGAATTTGTCGATACTCGCGGCGAACTGCTTTACGGAAGAGGTTTGTTCCATAGACAAGTATAGGAACAACGCCTATCGTGGCAAGCGCAAGCTGCCAATTCGTATAAAACATCATGACGATAATCCACAATAGCATGAAGATATTCGCTACAATCATCACGAGACCCGATGAAAAAACCTCATTGAGCACTTCAACATCATTTGTAACGCGAGTAACTAAGCGCCCTATAGGTGTTGTGTCGTAGTATCGCATAGATATTTCTTGAAGACGACGAAATAGCTGCATGCGCACATCAAAGATGGTCATTTGACCGATATACTGCATAAGGTTGGTGAGAAAGTACTGCAGGATACCCTGTACGATAAGTATAACCATGATAACTGCAATCATGCCGTATAGGCCGCGTTGGTCATGTGTAGCAATGTAGGTATCAACGCTGTACTGGCTAAGCTTGGGACGAATTGGACCGAGTGCAGCGACGATAATAGTCAACACAATAACACCTGCGACTAGGACCTTGTGAGGGCGCAAAAATTCAAGGAGGCGGTTGAGTAAGGCAAAATCAATACCTTTTGCCAAAGGTTCTTCACTAAGGTCGTTGTGTTGTGATGTGGTATTAGAGTGGTGTTTGTGTGATGATGGCTGGTTAGGAGGATAAGTACCATGATTGTGAGTAGAGGAGTCGGAGGAAGTGCTGGTGATGCCGTTTGTACTCATAGAAGTTCGATAAAGTAAGTACAGCAAAGAAAGAGCGATGCAAGCGTAGTATGCCACCTACAAAATACAGGCTTTCTATATCGAAAGCAAGCAAATCTATGAAACGTATACATAGCTCTTTGAAAACACTGGAGCAATGTGCTCAGAAAACGCACAGCGCACATTGTGGATTGTGCGCTGTGGTTAATAATACGCCTTGCGAATATCTACTTGTAAAAGCAAGCTTTGTTGCTGCTATTCGTCGCGCCACTGTTCAACAAGCTTGATATGATATTCTGCTGCTTGCTGAGCTTTAGATTTGTCAGTAGCTTCGGCGGTAACGTGAAAAATGCCACGCTCCTTGTCGGGTAGGAAGAGAATGGAGACGTCGTTATCAAAGATTTTCACTCCATCGATAAGCTCACGCTGTTTGCCTTCACTGTACTCCATAGAACGGCGCATAATTAAGCCTTTCTTTTCCCAAGGACAGGGCGTTTGGCAGTTCACTTGATAGCGACGGGGTAGATTGTTCTCGATATCGCTAATTCGTGAGCCTGTTTTGGCAAGCATATCAAGAATCTTGCCGATAGCAAACATTGAGTCGCTCGCAAAGAAAAATTCTGTGAAGATAAGGCGACCACGTGTGTCTCCCAAGAACAGGATGTCTTTATCGCGCGTTGCTTCCATCATTGCAGAATGAGAGTTGGGAATGCGCACAACGCTAACGTTGCTATACTCCTTTGCTATGTCCTCGATTTCGCTTGATGCAGCAACAGTAACGGCGATTTTATACGGTGTACGGTCTTTATTCGTTTCCATAAAGAGTTTTGCAACAATCGCAAGCAGGCGTTCGTCGTACCAACGCCCACTACCATCCACAACAGAAATTTTCTCGACACCGGGGTCAATAATGAAGCCAATCTCATACTTCAGCGAGCTCATGACTTGGCTCATGTACTCTCGAGCAGCTTTCGATTGCTGTTCACCTCGAATAGCGCGGCGTGAGTCGATATATCCATTGAGTCCTACGACTTGACATTGAAGCTCCCCTAAGAGGCGAGGGAAAATTGCCGATGTCATACCATACGCATAATCGACAACAATGCTAAACTGACGCGCAGCGATGCTTTTAACATCGAGAGCGCTTGTATAGGCGTTCATGTAGGCTTCGGCAGTGCGTTCTGGGAAAATCAGGCTGCCGATATTATCAGGATCAACACGCTTGATGTCTTCGCCGAAAAAGAGACGTTCAATTTTCTTCAGTGCGTTGGTTTGCATGTCGCGTCCGTCTGCATTCAGCAGGATGATGTCTATTTGCTTTGGGTAATACGGGGACTGACGAACATGAAAGCCTGCAACAGCCTTGCCTTCGCGCAGAGCTTGACGAGTGAGAGGAAGGGGCATAGTTTGGAGGTCTATCACATTGATACCGACAGACATAAGCCCAGCAGCCATTGCGCGCTTCACCATGCGACACACTTCATTTGCATCACGGCTGCCGATAACAGTCTTATCAGCACCAAGCGAATTTCCCAGAGCAGCGCCGAACTTTGCTCCAAATTCTGGATTCATCTCGATGTTCGATGCTCCAGTAACACGAGCATCGGTGAATAGGTCACGCATCCACTTCTCTTCCTGAACAAGACTACGTGTCAGGATTGCTCGGGATTCAACTTCTTTCTGAGGCCAAAGCTTAATATTCGAGGCAAGCTTTGCATGATCGCCAATGTGGCAGCCGTCGGAGATAAAAACGTTCTCGCCAATAGTAACGTAATCCCCTACGACAACATCGTTCGTGATAACGTCATGGTCGAGCGACGCATAATCGCCAATAGTTGTGCGCTCCCAAATGACAGAACTGTCAATTTTTGCACCGTAGCCAATGCGGCATCCATTGCCGATAGAGGAATTTATGATTTCTGCGCGCGGTCCGACGGTAACGTTTTCGCCGATAACGACCGTACCATGAAGCTTTGCTGTCTCATGAATGTTCGCCGATGCAGCAATATAGTGTGTTCCACGCTTTTCGCCTTTGATTTCAACCTTAACCTTGCCGGCGATGGCATCTGCTTGTGCCTGCTGGTACTGGTCGAGATTACCCACATCTTGCCAATATCCTTGTGCTGTATAGCCATATAGCGGAAGACCGCGCTGAAGCATGAGCGGGAAGAGGTCTTTGCTAAAATCGAAGTCCTTTTGGTAAGGAATAAGCTCGAGTACATCGGGCTCAAGGATATAGATACCTGTGTTGATAGTGTCGGAAAAGACTTCTCCCCATGATGGCTTTTCGAGAAAGCGTGTGATTCGTCCCTCTTTGTCAGTCATCACAATCCCAAAGGCTAGTGGATTAGCAGCTTGTGTGAGCACGATAGTGGCTTTAGCACCCTTTGCTTCATGAAACTCAGCTGCAGCTCCTAAATCAAAATCCGTTAGTACATCGCCAGAAATAACAATGAAGCGTTCTGTCAAGTGCTCATATGCATACCGAACAGCGCCTGCAGTGCCATAGTCTGCCATTGCTTGCATGTACTTCATAGAAATGCCGAAATTTACCCCTGTGCCGAAATACGACGTGATTTTGTCGGGCTGGAAGTACAGTAGTGATACAATGTCGGTAATGTGGTGCTTTTTGAGCAGGTTCACAATATGCTCCATCATTGGCACGTTCATCATGGGCACCATAGGCTTGGGAAGATTCATGGTGATTGGGCGCAGGCGCGTGCCAAACCCGCCTGCCATAATAACTGCTTTCTTCAACATACAGCATCGGAATAAAAGTGTGAAACGTGAAGTGTAAATTCTTGCCTGAACACAAGTAGGCGATTGAGCGCGAGCAGTGCACGGATATCTCGTTGCCACATATGTTGGCTATTATCACTCAAGTAAACTACAGAATTTTTTTGCAATGCTCAAACGGTGAGTGAACCTATAACCTAAAAATTTTGCTGGAGAGTTGGTATTGTACTTCACTGAGAAAATGCGTAAGTTCATCGCCTAGTGCACACAACTAAGTATCGACGGTTATATGGGTTATATGCACATGCGCATTTCTGCAGGAGTACTAAGTGTAATCTGGGCTGCATGTATTTGCGGTACCGTACTCGCACTAGCATGGTACGATACACGTATCTATACCTTCGCACCCCGTGCGAACACTGCTCCAGTCAAACTTCCGAGCAGTTCTGGTATTGACAGTTCTGCACAAACGTCAGGTTTGCATAAGTATACAAAACCCACTGTAACAATCTTTCTGCATCCGTACTGTCCGTGTAGCCGCGCGTCGCTCACAGAGTTTGCTGTGCTTGCGCATGAGTTTCGTGGCATGGCGGACTTCAGGGTATTATTCATGAAGCCTATATCAAGGCAGCGCACGTGGGTTGAACGCAGTAGCTTATATGCTCGTGCACAAGCGATGCCGTATTGTACAGTGAACATCGATGATAACGGTGTGGAAGCAGCGCTGGTGAATGCTGTAACGTCCGGCTTTACTACTGTGTATAGCCCGGAGGGCAGATTGTTGTTTAGCGGCGGCATTACAGGTGCTCGTGGACATGAAGGGAATAACCCCGGCGAGGAAGCAGTGCGTGTAATATTACGAAAATACTATTCCTCTCGAGATGGCAAGACCTTGACCAATCTTTGGAGCACTGCTGCTCCGACGTTTGGTTGCACGCTTCGAGATACATCACAATAAGCGAAAGTCTCTTTTGGCAAATTATTGTGCTTAGCCGTGTGTCATAAACATTTGGAGGGAGTTGTGTCATGTTGAACTCATCTATCGCCTCTCGTGTAGAAGAACTTTTTGCAGAATCCTTGCATGGATTGCATGTTCAAGCAGATCGTATATTTGTGCGCTTACTCTTTATTGAATGGGTTGTTGCTATTGCTCTTGCATTGATTGTTACACCACGTACATGGATTGGGGGTGAGTCATCGCTTCATATTCATGTGCTTGCAGCAATTGTTCTAGGAGGGCTATTGGCGCTCTTTCCCTTGTTTCTGATACGCAGTAGTATGGGGGGGGGGAAGGGAAGGAGCTAGCTCGACATGTGATAGCAATTGCACAAACCCTGATGATGGCGCTGTATGTTCATATCACAGGAGGGCGTATTGAAACACATTTTGGGTATTTTGCATCGCTAGCATTCCTAGCATATTATCGGGACTGGAAAATACTTGCTACGTCAACGGTTCTGATAGCTGTGGAACATTTTCTGCGAGGTATTCTCTATCCCTATTCTGTGTTCGGTCCGCTAGCAGAACTGGGCTTCTGGGTAAACTTTTGGCGGACACTGGAGCATGCTGTGTGGGTTATCTTTGAGGATGTTATTCTAATACAATTTTGCATCAATGGCATTCGAGAAATGCGATCTACTGCGCAGATGAAGGCAGAAATGGAAGTAAATAACTATACCGTTCTTGAAAGGAGGAATTCTGAGCTTGCTGCGATACACGCCGAGCTTCAGCGAACGACAAAGGATATTGAGGAACAGCGCAATATTCTTGCTGAGGGGATTCAAACAATTCTTCTCGCAATGCATGAGTTTGCGTCAGGAAATTTGACGATTCGTATCAAATCCCAGTCAGCAGATAAGCATATCCAACGTCTATATGATGGCTTCAACGAGGCTTTATCGAAGATAGAACACACAGTGCAAAGTATTATCGAGAGCGTGGCAACAGTTGCCAGCGCAAGTACTCAAATATCAGCTGCTACGGAGCAGATGTCCTCAGGAATGAGTGAACAAGCAGCGCAAGTGCAACATATTGCACACGCAGTTGAGCATGCTGTTGCGATGATGCGGAATAATAGTGAAAGAGCAAACAACGCTGTTACCGAGGCAGAAGCGACGCAAAGCGAGGCAGAAAGGGGCGGGCGGGTTGTGCTCGAAGCGATTCGTGGAATGAACAGTGTTGCCGAGATAGTTATACGGTCTGCAAAGATGATTGAAGAATTAGGAAAGTCGAGCCAGCAGATTGGTGAAATTGTGCGAGTCATTGAAGAAATTGCTGACCAAACGAATCTTTTGGCACTCAATGCTGCAATTGAAGCTGCTCGTGCGGGCGAGCAAGGGCGTGGGTTTGCTGTCGTTGCTGATGAGGTGCGAAAACTTGCTGAACGCACGCAAAAGGCAACAAAAGAAATTGCGGCAACTATTCATCACATTCAGGTCGATACTGGTAAGGCTGTTGAATCCATCAATCAAGGCACACAAGAAGTCCATACTGGAAAACATGCTGCTGAGCAAGTCGTGCAATCGTTCAATGCTATCACCCACCGCACAAAGAATATGACGAAAATTATCAATGACTTAGCATCTGCAAGCATGCAAGAGATAACAAGCATTTCCTCTGTGGCAGAAAGTGCTAATAGCGCTCGCGCTGCTATTAGCGAAACCGCTGCTGCAATATCGGAAATCGCTCGTACTGCGCATGACCTCAGTCATCTGACTGAGCGCTTGGATACTATGATGCGCTTCTTTACTGTTAGGAATGGTGATTCTCAACCTCTGAATGGTGCAGCGCGACAGCTACTACGAGAGTAATGCAATACTACATCAAACCTACTCAGGCACATTGCTGCTGTGGCAGTGTGCCTTTTCATTTGGTGCTTGGGAAAAACTCAGTATCTTATCTTTAGGAAACATTAAGCGGATGTGTGCTGTTCCTAAGGCGTAATAGTATGAAGAAGCTTATACTCAAAAAGGCGTACCAGGATAGTAGTAGTGTTCTGGATCAGCAGAAGAGAGCAGCAGTTGCATACAGCATTCGATATGCTGATGAGCTGAATGCAGAGCAACTTCAGGCAGTAATGCATGATACGGGGGCGGCACTTGTAATCGCAGGCGCGGGGACAGGAAAGACTCGAACGTTGACATATCGCGTAGCACGCCTGATTGAAGACGGAGTGCCCCCGGAGTCTATCCTGCTTCTCACCTTTACACGCAAAGCGGCATCGGAAATGCTTCGTCGGGCAGCGCAACTGCTTGATGGACGATGTGAGGCAGTTTCAGGAGGAACGTTCCACTCATTTGCTCATGGATACTTGCGGTCTGTAGGGAAAGCTTTGACTGCACTGGGATATGAGAGCAACTTTAGCGTGCTCGACCAATCTGATGCCGAGGATGTTATGAACTTGCTACGCTCTCAATACGTTGAATCGTCTGCTGCAAAAGAGCGCAAGCGGCGTTTCCCACGCAAAGATACTCTCATAGACATTGTGAGTAAGGCGGTAAATTGCCAGACGAGTATCGAAAGTGTTGTTCTGAATGATTATCCTCAATTTGCGGAGGATATTTCGGATATTCAGCAGCTATGCTATCGCTATGCGATGTACAAACGGCATCACAATCTTATGGATTACGATGACTTGCTGGCAGTGTTTTTAGAACTCATGCACTCTAACCCTGAACTGAAGCGCCATGCACAGCGGCGGTATCAGTATATTATGGTGGATGAATATCAGGATACGAATGCACTTCAGCATGCTCTTGTTCTAACTCTTGCAGGACTGCATGAGAATGTTCTAGTTGTAGGAGATGATGCACAAAGTATTTACGCCTTTCGTGGAGCAAATGTTGATCATATCTTGCGTTTTCCTGAAGCGTTTCGGCATTGTCGGATTATACGTCTAGAAGAAAACTACCGCTCAACGCAGCCGATTTTGAGTCTTGCTAATGAGATTATGCGCCGTGCTGTGTGGCGATACGATAAAGAGCTCTATTCCCGTAAAGCAGGGAGTACATTTCCAGCTATTATCCAAGCTGAAGACGAGCAGCAGCAATCGCAATTTGTGGTGCAGCAGATTATGGAGTACTATGAAGAAGGTATTTCCCTTGAGGACATTGCCGTGCTTATCCGTTCAAGCTATCATTCATTCGATCTTGAGATTGAACTTAACCGTGCTAATATTCCCTACCGCAAGTTCGGTGGTATAAAATTTATCGAAACCGCTCATGTCAAGGATGTTATTGCGCACTTACGTGTGCTTGTGAACCCAAAAGATATTGTGAGTTGGAACAGAATTCTGCTGCTGCTCGAAGGTGTAGGACCGCGCACCGCAAACGCTGTTATTCAAGCACTTCTCGATGGAAGAATAACACTGCACGAATGGCGCAACCTCCGGAACATTGTGCGCAATGATGAGCAGATAGCACTGTTATTTGGGCTGCTGGAACGTTTAGAGCAAAGTACCGCCACAGTAGGCGAAAAAGTGTGGCAAGTGATAGACTACTATCGCCCGCGTATGAAAAACACATACGATGATTACAAGAAGCGCTTGAAAGATATTGAGGTGGTAGGAAGTATCGCCGAACGGTACCGCTCACTTTCTGCATTGCTTGCTGATATGGCAATAGAGCCACCCATCGAAGCAGTGGAAGACATCACGACACCATCGAGAGATGAGGAGACATTAACGCTTTCTACAATTCACTCTGCAAAAGGCTTAGAATGGCGTGTCGTGTTCATTCTGTGGGCACTCGATGGGCGCTTTCCACCTGTACGAGCGTGGGAAACACAGGAATCTCTAGAGGAAGAGCGTCGGTTATTCTATGTAGCCTGCACAAGAGCAAAAGAGCGTTTGTTTATAACGTATCCTATTAATATCTTCGACCGTGAAAGCGGCATGGTGCTTAGCAAGGTATCGCGCTTTCTTGATGGTGTTGACGAAACAATAGCAGAACGATACATTCTGTTGCGAGAGTAGGAAGACTCTGGAACAGTCTAATAACCTTGAGAAGATGCTAGGTTTGTGTGTTTTTTTACCTGGCATGCAATCTTCTGTAAATTCTCAATATTTTGTGCTTCGAAAATAGCTCACGCGCCCGCAAAGTATACACTTTTTGAAGAGTTCTATGCCTACGTCTCCAGAGCCGCAGTCTGTTTTCCGTGTCGAGGAAGAGTTCTTAGCCGATGCTCAACGCATCAGTGCTACACCGACCGATATGCTCGATATTGTAACGCTCCACAATGCGTATCGTACTCTAACGCAGCGCTATGAGACAATGTTGCGAGAGGTAACGCAACTCACGCGGATTAGTGATTTCACACAAACAAAGCTTATCCGCTTGCAGCATCAATTGGAGAAGGCACTCGCCGAATCGAGGGAAAATCTGCATAAAGCTGAAGAGGCAAACAAGCGAAAAACCGAGTTGCTGAGCGTTGTCGCGCATGATTTGAAAAGCCCGTTAGCAACAGTGCTAGCTGCGGTGAGGCTGATGGAGATGGGAGATATTGCACCTGATGAATTTTCTGAAACCGGCAGCCGCATTCGCGAGACGTGCAAGCGTATGATTGACCTTATCGAAAGCCTGCTAGCAAGCTCAGCATTAGAAATGGGGAAGATGCGTGTTCATAAGAGCACAGTGGATGCGCAAGAAGTGCTACAAACTATTATCGATCAAAATCTTGCTCGTGCCGCAGCGAAGTCTCAGCGCCTAGAAATGCATGCAGAAGGAGAAGACTTCACGCTCTTCGCGGATAAAGTGCTGCTGCAGCAAGTCTTGGAAAACTTCATAAGTAACGCTATCAAGTACTCAGCGTACGGTACAACAGTAGTCAGCCGCGTTATCGCACTGCCTGATGTGATACGCTTTGAAGTGCAGGATCAAGGTCCCGGATTGAGCGATGAAGATAAGCAGAAGCTGTTTGGATTTTTTCAGCGTTTATCAGCACGTCCAACAGGCGGGGAATCGTCCCATGGTGTTGGTCTTGCTATTACAAAGCGCGTTGTGGAGCTTCATCGAGGGCGTATCTGGGTAGAAAGCCAACATGGTCGGGGAGCAACGTTTATTGTTGTTTTGCCGCGTAGAGAGCACGAAGAGGTACACGAAGGAGAAGAGAGTGGATGAGAGGTAACGTTCTTAAAAACTCACCGAAAGACCAAGCCGCCCATATGCTCCAATGCCAATGCGTGGGTCGCCTGTTGGTGTTGCCCGCTCGAATGCTGTACTGCCGAGGTAGGTCGCTCCGCCAGATATCTCGCAAAATACGCCAACTTGACGTGAGAGAGCGTACTGCGCACCCGCTAGCACTCCACCGTACAAGCTCAGGGGACTGAACAATGGTGCAAGGTTAACCATTGTGCCAAGAGGTATTCCTGCATACAGGTCGAGAAAGCGATCGCGAATAATGTGGTATATCGGACGTAATGTTAGAAGGTGATAGCTGGTTGTTGTCAGACGTGTTGTTGAATTAACGAGTGTTGTTGCTGTTGTGCTCTGGTCTGGTCCTGGGTAGTATCCATAGAGCAATCCCAAGGATAACTCTGGGGTAAGAAAAAAGTCGGCACTAAGAGACAAGAGAGGAAACGATAGCAGAGGTGCGTTCCCATAGACATTTTCCGTTATAACCACTCCTTGAACTGTTCGCTGGTTAGTAAGTCCCACAGTGTGGAGATTATATCCAGTACCAATCCCGATTTGAAGTATAAAGCTAGGGAGTGTGTAGTAGTCTGTGGTTGTTGCTTGTGCAGTAGTAGTGGAGGACATGCGCCGTATAGCGGGCTCTGGTCGAACTTTTTTATCGGGTTGGAAGGGAGCAAACTCTGCTTGTGGCTTTCCACCGCCGGGAGCTTGCCGTGGCATAGAGCGTGCGATGATTCCTGGAGAGCTTTCGGTTGCTGATGGATAAGGTAACGGCTGTACCACTGCTCCTGCTGTGGGTGCCGAGACCGCACGGTTTTCAAGGTCACGAATCTTATTTTCCAGTGCCGCTATGCGCTCTGTCAGCTGGCGATTGAGCGCTCGCTCGCGTTCGAGACTACTAGGCGAAGGAACAGAAGCTCTGCTGACTGGCAATGTGGAGCGATACTGCTGGGATGAGCGTGCTGTACTGCTAGCAGATGTATCCAAAGCTGATGATGAGGGAGGGCGCGAGCGGTCGTTGCGTTGTACGTCGTCAATGAGCGCTTGCGTTGCACGTTGGCTCCCATCGGGCTGCCGAATAAGACTACTGAATATATCTGAGGCACGCTGTAGAGCAGATAAAGCAGCTGCGCGGTCGCCAATGTCGCGATAAACTAACCCAAGATATTCATAGCCTGTTGCTTCCCAGTACCGACTTCCTACTTTCTGTGCAAACTCAATCCCTTGCTGAATATATTTCTGTGCAATATCATAATTACGAGCTTCACGGTAGCTGTTGCCAAGCTTGAGCAAGCGCTGCGCATCAGCAAGAATTGTGCGCGGTGTGGTAAATGAACGTGTCGTTGGGCGCGAAGGTACGAAACGGCTAGGGGCACGCTCGGTTTGTGCATACGCTTCTTGCAGCAACAGTGCAGAGTGCGTAGAAGACAATGTAGCATCGCCAATAGCACATGCTAGCAGCAGTAGAATAAGACGATGGAAGAAACCCGTAATCATGGCGTTGTCCTCAATAAGATTACTTTTTGCCGATAAGAAGGCAGAAATACGCACCTTCACTGTCGCACTCATACATTGTTACAAGAAATGTGTGGATTCCTCCGTACTCATTGTTCCATGCAATTTTTGCTAGTGCTTCGCGGTTGCTCGATGGGCGATTGCGAAAGACGTCATCTGGCTGCTGTGATGGGGTATCGCTTGAACGTGTTGTTGACGAGGATTGAGTTTGTCCGTCGCTCTCCGAGCGATACTCATTCGTTGTCGTGCTTGTTGCATTTGATGGTGCGGGATTAGGCATGCTCCCAGTAAAACGGATGTCCTTTTTTTCAAGGACTACACCCTGCTGATTGATAATCCGAACATCGATATCGCGTGCTTTCGGAGCACAGCCATCAGCAATGATAATATACTGCCCAATGGGTATGTTGATATCTATCTTTGCTGACTCACCACGCTTCAAGTATCCAACAATCACTGTTCCATCAACGCGTGCTCCACCGCCAGTAATGCGTACATCTTGTGTTGAGAAATCAATGGGGGTAAAGCCATTAAGCCATAGGGTGCTTTCGCGATAGCGTGCGATGCCTTCGAGGTCGCGTTTGCAATCACTCATATCTACCGACATTGGGCTTTTAAGGGACATGCCGGGATTGATATTCATCGCAGATTCAAGCTGGCGGATACGTGTTTCAAGCTCGTTGATTTTTGCCTGCAATGCACGATTTTCTTCTTGCAGGCGACGATTTTCTTCGCGAAGGTCGGTAGTGGTTGTGGGCTGTTCAGAGCGTAATGTAGAGCTTACTCCCTGTTCGACATCGGCAATAATGCTACGTAGCACCTCATCGCTTCCTTGATTATTGCGCATACTAATAACGCGGTCATACAGCGACGATGCTGTACGGAGATACTCTAGTGCCATTTGCCGGTCGCCCATATCGCGGTACAACAATCCTAAATACTCGTATCCGACAGCTTCCCAGTAGGGACTACGATTACGTACCATCTCCAATCCACGCTTGAGATATGTTTGTGCGAGGTCGTAGTTACGTGCTTCCCGATAGCTATTCCCAAGCTTGAGATAGCGTATGCCAAGATTGTCGACGCTCACCGTGGAGCGTCGTGATGGAGAAGAAAGAGCCTCGACAGGACTTTGTGCCACAAGCGATGGTGAGTAGCAAGGAGCAAAAAGGATGACACACACTCCCTGAAACACAAGCAGTAGCGCAATTCGCCTGACAGCATCGTAAAATGTGCTCATGAGAAATCTCCGAAGAAATGTGAAAAGGCGTGATGGTCTTGATTATTGTTGCGTTGTTGTAAACGTAGTTAGATATCATAGTTTGTGCAAGAGGTTTGCTGTCGGGATAACTACGTATGGTATAGGATGCAAAACTTGTGCCAGCTTTGGTAGTATACAGTGCTTTAAGCTATTGCGATAGACCTAATCTGAGCAAAGGAAATGAATGAAAAAAATGAAAAAATGTGCCGTTTTGTGTAAGTTTGTGGTGGAGTATCAATTGCATAATCTGCTCACGTGTGTTAGTCTGGCTTCTGTTCACTGCGTCACCACATGAACCAATTCCGTCTTGTTTCTCACTATAAACCTACAGGAGATCAACCTGAGGCTATTCGTCAGCTTACTGAAGGTATTCTGCGTGGCGATAGGCATCAAGTCTTATTGGGTGTTACGGGCTCAGGCAAAACATTTACGATTGCAAACGTTATTCAAGAGGTACAGCGTCCAACGCTTGTTATCTCGCACAACAAAACGCTCGCTGCACAGCTGTATGCAGAGTTCAAACAATTTTTCCCGCATAATGCTGTTGAATTCTTCATCAGCTATTATGACTACTATCAGCCTGAAGCCTACATTCCAACAACCGATACCTATATCGAGAAGGATTTTTCTATCAATGATGAAATAGACCGCTTACGACTGCGAGCGACAAGTGCTCTAGTTGAAGGTCGCCGTGATGTGATAGTTGTGTCTTCTGTATCATGTATCTATGGTCTTGGACGCAAAGAATCTTTTCAGGCAATGCTACTCGCGCTTCGCGTTGGTATGCGGATCCAACGCCAAGACCTTATTCGTCGTCTTGCAGACATGTATTATATGCGAAATGACATGGAATTCAGCCGTGGGACATTCCGTGTACGAGGTGATGTGATTGATATTATGCCTGCATATGAAGATACTCTCGCAATTCGTGTTGAATTGTTTGGTGATGAAATTGACCGCCTGTCATGGATTAGTGCGGTCGAAGGAAAGATCGTAGAAACAGTGGAGTCAACAACGTTGTACCCAGCACGATTATTTGCAAGCACTGAGGCAGAGTTAGAACAAGCAATTCTTCGTATCCAAAATGAACTCCGAGACCGCCTGAAAGAACTGTATGATGCTGGTAAAGTTCTCGAAGCGCAGCGCTTGGAACAGCGTACAATGTTTGACCTTGAAATGATGCGCGAAGTGGGGTATTGTTCTGGTATTGAAAACTACTCAATGCATCTGTCAGGGCGAACCTTTGGTGAGCGCCCAATTTGTCTGCTGGACTACTTCCCGGACGACTTTCTCACAATTATTGATGAAAGCCATGTAACTATTCCGCAGATTCGTGCAATGTATAATGGCGACCGCCAGCGCAAGCAAACACTTGTTGACCATGGATTTCGCCTGCCGTCGGCAATGGAAAATCGACCGCAGCGCTTCGACGAGTTTAATGCGATAGTGAAGCAATGTATTTATGTAAGTGCAACGCCTGGAGACTATGAAATAGAGCAGGCAGGTGGAGTAGTTGTTGAACAACTGATTCGTCCAACGGGGCTACTTGACCCGGAAATCAGTGTGCGTCCGGTGCGCAATCAGGTTGATGATGTACTACATGAAATTCGCAAGCGCCAGCAGCGGCGTGAGCGCGTGCTGATTACAACACTGACAAAGCGCATGGCAGAAGACCTAACCGAGTATTTGCGCGGGTTCAACGTCAACGTTGCATACATTCATTCTGATATTGATGCTCTTGAACGAGTAGAGATTTTACGAGAGCTGCGATTAGGAACATACGATGTGCTTGTTGGCGTGAATTTATTACGCGAAGGCTTAGATATACCAGAAGTATCGCTTGTCGCAATTTTTGATGCGGATAAAGAAGGTTTCTTACGCTCCGAGCGCTCATTGCTGCAAACAGCTGGTCGAGCTGCTCGCAATGCCAACGGTTTAGTAATTTTATATGCAGATACAATTACGCATTCGATGCATAAAATTATTGATGAAACAAATCGCCGCCGCGCTCTTCAGATGGCATATAACCACAAGCACGGCATCAATCCTGAGACGGTGTACAAGTCATTAGAAGAGATTCTTCAAGGAACATCGATTGCCGACATTCATGCCCATCGTACTCAGAAGCGCCGTTCTACAGAACTTGCAGCAGCGCAGAAGAAAACAGCAACAATTTTCAAACTGATGACTACTGAACAGCGAGCAAACCTTATCGAGCAGCTTCGCGAGGAAATGAAAGCTGCCGCACGAGATCTTGATTTTGAACGCGCTGCG
>JANWZB010000051.1 GCA_025055035.1 Candidatus Kapaibacterium sp. | reverse complement strand
AATCGTGCTGGATGGAAAATGGAAGAGCCAAAAGCAAGTATGTTTGTATGGGCAAAAATTCCCGAACAATTTCGTGCGTTAAGAAGCTTTGAATTTGCAAAGAGGCTGCTCCTCGAAGCGCATGTTGCTGTGAGTCCGGGTATCGGATTCGGACCATACGGCGACGATTATGTGCGTATAGCATTCATCGAAAATGAGCACCGTATCCGTCAGGCAGCCCATAATATCAAAGAATTTTTCCGGCGAGAGGCACTTCTTTCGCAAGAGCAAGCTATGGCAGCGAATGGAGCACTTGCATTCCACACATAAAAGTTGTATATTTGAGTTTAATTCGTGTTGCACCTCCACCATATCAAGTATGGCTCGGGGCGTAACTCAGCCCGGTAGAGTGCCAGCTTTGGGAGCTGGAAGCCGCTAGTTCAAATCTAGTCGCCCCGACCATATATACAAAACGCCGCTTTTCCTGAAAAGCGGCGTTTTGTATTTTTTACATTCACATGTTCACAGCCGTGCTACTGCCATTGAAAGAGGCACGGGGGAACAAGTAAAACTAATGCGAGAATCAAGAGCACAAGTTGTAGCGGTAGTATCCATTTTGCCCACGTTTCCCATGGGATGTTTGCCAGTGAAAGAACGCCAATGGTAATAGCAGACGTTGGAATGATGATATTTGTAAACTCACCAAACTGAAAGGCTAAAATGGCTGTTTGTCGTGTAATGCCCGTCAAGTCTGCAAGAGGAGCCATGATAGGCATGGTAAGAGCAGCTTGCCCTGTACCTGAATGGATGAAGAAGTTAATTACGGATTGAATCACGAACATTTTCTGTGCAGCGAAAATCGGGCTTGAAGATTCAACAAAGGGAGCGAGTGTGTACAGCATAGTATCAATAATGTGAGCATCTTTTGCAACAACCATTGTCGCCCGTGCCAGAGCAATAATAAGCGCTGTGGATACGAGATCCTTTGCACCATGAAGGAAGGCAGCGACAAATTCATCTGCACTAAGGCGCCCCACAATGCCAACAATGATACCCATCACAAGAAATAAGGCTGCAATTTCCTCGATATACCACTTGTAGCGGATAACGCCGAAAATCATTGTCCCCAGCGTAGCAACAAATATCCAAAGAACAAGCTTATGCGTGCGCGTCATGCCTGTAAATGCAGAGAAGTTATGTGCTTCGAGGTTCTTCCTGCGCTCTGTATCAGCACCGTACACAGGACTAAGCTCAGGGCGTGCTTTAATGCGTTGAGCATACCACATGACAAACGCAATAGCAGGAATATTGGAAATAGACCAAACAAGTAGTCGGTATTCGATACCTGAGTAGGGTGGCAAGCCAGCAATGCCTTGCGCGATAGCAACATTAAACGGATTCAGAAATGCTCCCGCAAACCCTACTTGTACACCAACAAAAGGGATTGCGACGCCAACGAGCGAATCATATCCAAGTGCAAGAGCTAGGGGAACAAAAATTAATACAAATGGTATCGCTTCCTCATTCATGCCGAACGTTGCTCCACCAATGGAGAAGAGAAGCATAAATAGGGGTATCAGCGCGGCACGCACAAATGCTGAACGCTCATGTGCTTGGGCGATGGATTTGATCAGAGCATCAATAGCTTCGGTTTTCTGCAAAACAGAGAATGCTCCACCAACAATCAGCACAAAGCCAATAATCAGCGATGCTTCAACAAAGCCTTTAATTGGTGCAGTCATGAGTGCTCCGAACCCTTGCGGGTTGCGCTCGATGTAATGAAACGAGCCAGGAACAATAACTGTTCGCCCGTTTACTTGTGTCGTTGCATATTCGCCGCCTGGAACTACCCACGTCAAAGCAGTGATAAATACAAGGAGCGAGAAAATCAAAATGAACGTATTCGGTAGCTTGAACTTTCGTGCTTTCATAGCATGGTAGAAACAAAGTGTGAATGAGGGTGCGTCAGTAATAGCAATGATACAGCATGTTAGCGGCTTGCTGGCTCATGTAAAAAGTTTTGTTCGCGAATGATTTCAAGAGCAATATCAGCTGATTTTTGTAGGTCTTCTAGGTAAATGAACTCTGTGTTTGCATGTGGATTCTGCGCACCAATACCAATATTTACTGCCTTAATGCCACGACGATTAAATGAATTAGCATCACTGCCGCCCCACGACACATAAGGTTGAGGCTTAAGACCTGCTTTCTCGATTGCATGGCTGATTTCCTGAAAGATACGGTCTTCGGGGGTGATGTGGTATGGTGTAAAGTCCCAGCGAGCAGTAAATTCTAGTTCAGCACCGACTTCACGGGCTGATGCTTCGAAGCGCTCGTGAATAGTGCGTGAGAGGGCTTCGATACGCTCTAGATCCATAGACCGCACTTCACCTTCTAGCGTCGCTTGTGCAGGAACAACGTTGACTGCTTCACCACCATGTATCATACCGACATTGACTGTTGTAGTGTCATCAACGCGTCCTAGTGGAATCGAGGTTATGGCTTTCGCTGCTGCAAGAACAGCGTTGATGCCCTTCTCTGGGGCAATACCGGAATGTGATGCTTTCCCGAGAAAAGTTGCTTTAAAGGCAATAGCGCCGCACGATGAGCACACAAAGTTTCCGGGTCGCATGGAAGAATCGAAGACAAACGCCATTTCAACTTCCTTACGTAGTGGAATGTGCATCGAGCCATCGAGAGTTGTTTCTTCGCAAGTTGTAAAGGCAATGGTAAAGCCACGTGTTGGAAGGTTTTCTTTGACAACTTTTTCAAGAGTGTAAAGCAAAATCGCGACGCCTGCACGGTTATCGACACCAAGCGCTGTAGTGCCATCGGACGTGATTTTTTCGTCATCAATGATAACTTTTGTGTCTGCCGTTGGGCGAGGGGTGTCCATGTGTGCTGTCATAATGAAATTTCCTCCTCCAGCGACAGGGCATAGAATATTTCCTGCATCGCCATTCCAGCGTGTGAACGTGTTGTCCTCATATGAAGTGAGCCCTAAGCGGCTAATAAAGTTGTGAATGTAATCTGCCATTGGGCGTTCCCTTCCCGAAAGTGCTGGAATTACGGCTACTTCGCGAAAGATTTCCACAATGCGTGGGTCAACTTTCACTGTTGTCTTTGATGATTCTTGTAAGGCTGTCATCACACACATCTCCTGAGAATATATTGAACGTGTCAGCAAAGTGAAAAACAATACAGGCTGAACACTAAGTAGAAAAAAGAGATAGATGTACGTGTACTGCATGAGGTTGTACGCGACATCATACTTGTATGTCTTCGAAAACTGCAGTTTTTGAACATAATCGGTCAATTGCTTGTGGTAGCCAGTCTTGCAGTGTCTTGTGGGGGATGCCAATTGCAAAGAGTGTTGCTACCAGTGCGAGAACAAGCTCTTTGTCCAATGTGCTTTCCAGGTGAAGGTGTTCCACGAACACAGACTCATACTTGCCCTCTAGAATCCTCATCGTGCCTTCTTCAAGCAGCAATGCTCGACCTCCACGCGAACAGTGTAGAGCAAGATGCGGATTCTGGCGGTGAGTAGCAAAAAAGATTGTTGTAGTGTTGCTCGATGGCTGCACCGAGCGAGTGATATGTGAATAGTTGGCATTGATGATAGCAGTGCCACCAGGTATAAGGTATTCTGCGATAAGAGCAGAAGCCTGCAATATATCGTCGTCGGTTTCAAGGACAGGGTCTTCGTATTCACACACATCAACAGAAGTAGTGTTGAGTAGAATGCCGACAGTAGCGCGGGGATAGCAGAGACCGTCTCGAAGGAGAGTATCTAAGGGTATATCGAGTACAGCGCAATCAACATCGGGTTCTGTGAGTACAGTATATAAGCCACTATTTGCTCGCAGTGTAAGCTTTTCGTGGTGAATGAACGCATGATGCGGTGAAGCGGTACCAACAGTATATCCGAATGCTGTGAGAGCATCATCGAGCATAGTGCACAAAAAGTTCGCCCCTAAACCAGCAGTGATAGCAATACAAGGGATAGATGCTGAAGTGTTCGATGGAAACATCGCTGCAAGAAGGTGTAATGCGACATTGTATGTTCTCCCACTTGTGGGAAGACGATACAATCGTATATCGGGCTGTAGCGAGCAATAGAACGAAACAGACTGTGCCGATGATGCTTCGCGAAGAAGAGGATAGCGTAGCGAAGGCGCTGAAAGCCGAAGCTCTGCCATCGTGTATCTATATTGCACTCGTATATGTTCTGCAATTCGTGCAAAAAGGTTCATGTTGTCTGCGCAAACATCGTCATTCACTTCGATAACTGCTCCTCCATATTCGGGCAGGCCTTCATGCTGTACGCGCACGACAGTTCCTTGAGAAAGGACATCGTCGGGAGAAAAGCCATATTCTGCAAGAGTAGCAATACTTGCTTCGTCGAGATGTACAGGCTGAAGTCGTCCTGAAGAGCGCCGCTGTACGTTCATCATCTCGATAAGTTCTCGTATGGTATGCTGTCCATTTCCTTCCACAACAGGAGGTGCGAGCTTAACCACTGAAGGTGCAGATCCATTAAGCAAAAGAATGCGATATGTATTCACTGGTGCAGCATGCAGTGAATGCTGCAAGGAAGCAACAAATGGCAGATGTAGAGCGCGGATACATGACCGAGTAATTTCCTGCTCAAGCACTGCCAATGTATCAAACGATAAAGAGGAGTATGTGCTGCTATGTGAGGTGGATGCACTGGAGAAGCGCTTTGGCAGGACAATTCCACGCTCAACGCGCCACGCGTGTTTTCCTGTCCCAATCCAGAATGAATTCGCATCATTCTCTTTGAAACGAAGGATGGGAAGAGAGCGACGGCGAGCCTCTGCAAGAAGCTCTTGTGTGATGAAGCTAGGTGTATTGCGTTCGGCAATGTCGCGTAAGCTCTGCACGATGGTTTGCACATTTGGAATTGCATGTGTAAGTATGCCATTAACAATAGCAAGAGCAGCGCGGGCAGCAAGTAATCCTGCTTCCTCATGCACGTAGCTGAAGACAATCGTATACACACCTTTCTGCTTTGTGCTACGAGTTTTTCCATAAGTTACATCCATGCCTGCTAGCACCTGCAGCTCGAGTGCGATATGCTCAAGAACATGCCCTAAGAGCGTGCCTTCACGCAAACGTTGAAAAAAACCGCCTGGAGAGCCTACCGAGCAATGATGCTCGTACAGCGATGGTAGCAGTGCTTCGAGTGTGTCTGCGAAACCGTCAATACTATTGGTAAAAACCTCGTCGTACTCTCCTAAATCTAGCAACATGCGAACTACAGGAGACCACGCAAAAGCATTTGCACCGCGAAGTACTATGATATCGACCGCATTCAGCGGATGATTGGAGAAAGAGATTGATGGAGATAATTCTTCAGGCATACTCAAAACTCAAGAAGTGTGAAGCGTGTTTTAGTCATACTTTGTGAGAAGCGAAGGTAAGAGTGGCTCAAGGGCTTTGAAGATACCACCATCTCGTCCCTCCTCTGCAGTGAACGTAACAGCGCGAGGTTCGCTCAAACTTTTGCCCATCATAACAACATAGCCATCATGAACTTGAAGGATATACCCATCTGGCTCTACGTCGCGCTTGAGGATTTCTTCGGCATAGTGTGGGTCTTCTAAAATAACGACATCTGCACCTTGATGGAATGTGCCGTAGTCGAAAATATCATCTTTTGTGTGGCGAAATACGGCAAAATCGAGCTTGGGATTGCGTAGAATAATTTCAACGTTTTTGCTGTGGCGTCTATGGCAATGGAAAAACTCACCGTTGAAATAAATACCGTCGTGCAAGAGTGCGCCATACTCAAGTGTTGGTTTTAGTGCACGCAATGCTGTATAAATGCGGTCGGAGAGGTCGTGAGAAATTTTGTTTCCCGCAATAATAGGAATGCGTTCTGATCGGTCTTTGGGAAAATGCGCTCGCATAATGATGCCGGGAACGTCTATTGGTGAGCCTTCAGCAGGAGCAATATGCATAAAGACTCCCGGCCCAGCGTTGATTTCGATAATCGCGAAGTTTCCTTCATCCCATGGCTTGCTGATATCTTCGGCAAGAACGTCGATGCCAAGGCACATTACCTTAAAGAACTTTGCGATGTCATTGACCATTTTGATATTCTTGGGATGCATTGCGTCGGTAACATTCACTGATACACCACCTGCCGAGACGTTTGCCACGCGGCGCAGATAAATACGCTCGCCTACAGGTGGTATCGAAGAGAGTGTGAGATTTTGTAGGGCGATATAGTCCTTGAGACCTTCGTCGATGACAATCTTTGCAAGTGGGGAACGTGCATTATCTCGGCGCTCTGGGCGCTTATTTTCCAGCTCAATCAGCGTTTCTATTGTATCTTTGCCATTTCCTTCTACATAGGCGGGAATACGTTGCAGTGCTGCAACGAAGCGACCGTCCACAGCAAGCAAGCGATGGTCTTTCCCATACACTTGCTGCTCGACAATAGCTCCATCGAAGCTTGTTCCAGACTCGCGTGCAGCTTGTATAATGCGTCGGAATGCCGTAAGTGCTTCTTCTTTGGTTTGGATGTCTGTTGTTACGCCTTGTCCCTTGTGTCCAGCAAGCGGCTTGACAACTAGAGGAAATCCAAGTTCCTCAACTTCTTCAAGAAGCTCTTCTTCTGTTATGCAATTGCGCCCAATCGGTGTTGGGAAGCCACAGTCCAGAAGAAAATCTTTGACAGCATCTTTGAAGGTTGTGAATTCCGTATCTTTGATACTATCAGTGTGAAACACTGTAGAGCGCCCACGTACTTGTTTTTTCCCATACCCCCATTGAAAATCACCTTCATTCCGTAGAAAAAAGATTGGAATATTGCGCTTCAAAGCTGCCTCGATAAGTGATGAAATTGTCGGACCACCTTGGATAGTGCGGTCAAAGCGCTTTTGAAGGCGCTGAAACTCAGTATGAAAGTCAAACGGCTCTTCATTGCTAAGTGCTGCAAACCAATCTGCGACGAGTATTACTGCATCTTCGGCGATATACTCATCAAGATATTGCACTGCCACGACATATGAGTCTCCGTCGAAGCTAATACTGCTGTCATGAATGGGCAAATTAATGTCCATTCGGAGCGTTTCGAGAAGTGTAGCGACAAAAAGGTCTATAACACGTTCAAAGCTCTGTGTTGCAAGGACTGGAAACTCTGCGGCGATGAGTGGTTGATAGTATTCCACTGTGCGCCCAGTAGGAGCAATATACAGATTGAACACGAGTGCTGGACGTGATAGGTAGTAGCTCGGCCCTTTGTAGGAATAAAACTTGCTCACGCTAAAGTCGCTGGGTTCTGTGTGCCCACGATGATTGTGTTCAGTATCTATTGCCATAGTGCACTGCTGTAAAAAGTGAAAAAACTACGACTCGAGTATAGTCCATGATGGTAGGTGGAACTGCGCTCCGGGAGCAAGAAAACTTAGCGAAATACCATGAATGCTAAAAGGCGCATTATCCTGAACACTGTTGTATGTGCTGGTCATGGTAAACGATGCTGCCATAAAGGTAACAAATTCACTGCCAATAACAAGGGCATGACCGTGAGAATGTATCACAAGAGCTGTATCTTCATCAACGCCAATAGCATAGCGATTAACGCCGCGAGCCAGAATTTGCGCGAGGCGGGGTAGGCGATTGCGTTGAAGGAAATGAGTATCGACAGTGATACAAGGAAGAAAGCCAAACCCTTCGGCTGTGCAGACAGTGCCCTTTTTGAGACCTTCGTCATCACCATCGTATAGCATCACATCGCTTACGGCTGCCGCGCCGGCACTTGTTCCAGCGATAAGTGCTCCTTGTGCGTGCTTCTGCGTAATGATCCGCAGCGCTTCTGTATTCCGAAAGACTTCGAGAAGGCGTACTTGGTCGCCACCAGTAAAGAAAAAGGCATCAGACTCGCGAAGCATCGCTTGATACTCGGGTGCGTCTGGATCGCCTACGTAGCGTGCTGCTATAACATGTGCTTTGGGAATACCACACTGAAGAAAAATTTCAGCATATTCATCACCAAGCTCTTTCCCATAGCTACTTGCTGTCGGTATAACACTGATGCAT
Source organism: Candidatus Kapaibacterium sp. (assembly GCA_025055035.1). Taxonomy (GTDB): domain Bacteria; phylum Bacteroidota; class Ignavibacteria; order Kapaibacteriales; family UBA4661; genus PH2015. Next base: position 11,018 of record JANWZB010000051.1, on the reverse strand, counting down.
TGCGCATGTGCATGCTCAGCAACATAACGCAGAATTGCTTTTTCGCCGAGTTTGTCCTCATTCCCTCCTATAATAACGATGGTACCCTTATTAGGAGAGGATTCTGTTCTGTGGGTGGGTGTATCGCGTTGTTCGCTGGGTGTTAGTGTTGTAGGGCTGTCTTCTGAATCTTCTCCGCGAAGGTGCTTCCAATGGGTTGAGAGCGTATGCAAAATATTCATCAAGTTACTATCCTTCGATTAGTACAACAACTTCCACTGAAAGAGAGCATATCGGGGATAAAGTAGTAGTATGCTTGCATATTTCGCTTAGAGCGAACATACAAATCTTTTGCAAAATATGCAAAATATTGCTCAATTTTTTGAAAAATTTCTATTGTTGCTGCAAAAAGAGAAAACTTTTGTTGATAGAAGTAAGAGATACTAATTTTGTAACGACGCTACATACGTCAAGTACTGCTTGCTAATGTAGGCAGTAGTATAGAAACAAGTACTATACTCTGAGCAAGCGCAGTGCTTTGTACAAATAAGGTTTTGCCATGTGTTGCTACTGTTTGTGTATGATTGACTCTTCTACATACCGCATTTGCCGAGCACTAGTGAGTGTATCTGATAAAACCGAACTTATACCGTTTGTGCGTGCTCTTACGGAGTATGGTATCCATATTATCTCAACCGGCGGGACAGCACGGGAGCTGGAGCAAGGGTGTATTCCAGTAGCACATGTAACTGATATCACGGGTCAGAAAGAGATTCTCGACGGGCGCGTAAAAACGCTGCATCCAAAAATTCACGCTGGGCTTCTAGCAATGCGTGATAATCCAGAGCATATGCAGCAGCTTGAAGCTGCTGCTATACAGCCAATTGATATGCTTGTGGGGAATTTATATCCGTTTGAACAAACTCTTGGCAATGCGGATGCGACACATGCTGATATAATTGAGCACATTGATATTGGCGGTCCGGCAATGATTCGTGCAGCAGCAAAAAACTATCGTTGGGTAGTAGTTGTTACTAGTCCTCATCAGTATGCAGAGATTTTGGAGACTCTTCGACAATATCATTGCTGCGTCCCAGAAGACCTACGCTTGTCGTTGGCACATCAGGCATTTCTTCATACAGCGTTGTATGACAGCGTCATTGCACAATATCTTGGGTCGATATACGTACAAAACGATAGGACTATAGAGAAATATAGAGTAGCGCAGCAGAGAGAAAGTATGCCTCAAGCAATAGCGTTGGCTCTGCGTAAGCATCAAGATGTGCGTTATGGTGAAAATCCCCATCAACGTGCTGCATTGTATGCAGAATCTGGTGTTGAGTACACGTATGATCGCATAGTTCGGTGTATTCATGGAAAGGAACTTTCCTACAACAACATGCTTGATATTGATGCTGCAGTAAAGCTTGCGGCAGAATTTCGCACTTTGAACACTCTGAATAAGACAGTTGTCATTATCAAACATACCAATCCTTGTGGTGTTGGTTCAGGAACGACACTCGAAGAAGCATATAAAAAAGCTTTAGCATGCGATACGACGTCTGCTTTTGGTGGCATCATTGCGCTAACTGGAAGTCTTGATGAGAAAACTGCTCGACTGATTGATGAACTATTCACGGAAGTCATCATTGCACCGCATTTTACCCCTGAGGCACTAGAACTATTGAAACAGAAAAAGAATCGCCGCTTGGTGATGGTCAACTACGACGCGCTTGAAGCTGCACAACGCTTAGAAATGAGAGCCATTGCTGGAGGAATCCTAGTACAGACGCCCGATAAACTTCTCTGGGATGAACAAAAACTAAAAGTAGTAACACGCCGAGCGCCAACAGATGATGAACGCCGGGCAATGGAGTATGCATGGCGGATTGCGAAGCATGTCAAATCAAATGCAGTCGTCTATGCAGCTGCCGACCGTGCGCTTGCTATAGGTGCTGGACAAATGTCGCGTGTTGATGCGGCGTCTATTGCTGTGCACAAAGCAGAAACCGCAGGAATCAGCCTAGAAGGCTCAGCAGTAGCGTCGGATGCATTCTTCCCATTTGCCGATGGCTTGCTCGAAGCCGTAAAGGCAGGTGCAACAGCTGTGATTCAGCCGGGTGGTTCAGTTCGCGATAACGACGTCATTGCTGCAGCAAATGAGTATTCCATAGCAATGATATTTACAGGGGTTCGGCATTTTCGCCACTAAATTCAGCCATCCAATATAAGCAGCGTTGCACATGAATATTCACTCTGTTGGGATTATTGGTTACGGGCGCTTTGGTAGATTACTTGCACATTCACTATGCGAAGACTTCAAAATCCGTGTCTTTGAGCCATATCAGGCTTGCGAGGATACAAAATCGCATATCTCGTTCTGTTCGTTGCAGGATACCGTGCGTGCTGATTGTGTGTTTTTGTGTGTGCCGATAACAGTTTTCTCCTTAGTTGTGCAAGAAATAGCAACATGTGTGCCGCAAGGGACACCTGTTGCAGATGTCTGTTCAGTCAAACTGTATCCATCATCGGTTATGCGTAAACACCTGCGTCCGAGGGTACCAATTCTGCCTACGCATCCGATGTTTGGACCTGTGTCGGCGCAGAACGGATGGGCAGATCTACCGTTTGTGTTTTGCCCTGAAAACGATGCAACTAAGCAAGAGATTGCTGTTTTGGAGTTTTGGAAGCAGTATGTTGCTAAGCGGCATCGTGCTCGACCAGTAGTTATGAGTGCCGATGAGCACGACCGCATTACTGCTTACAATCTGTGCTTGACGCAACTGCTAGGGCGTGTGCTTGGTAATCTTGGTCTGCAGCCATCGCCAATTGATGCGCAAAGTTTCAAGCATTTGCTGTTCATGAAGGATATGTCTTACAGCGATTCTTTGGAGTTGCTGATCGGTATGCATCGCTTTAATCCATATGCTCAAGAAATGCGCCGTCGCCTACGGGACGAGCTAGAAAGTATCGAGCAGATTCTGGTTACTGGCGAAGCAGTAGAGAAATGTTGGGATGAAAGCGATAGGTAGCTTAGCGAGCATCATCGTCGAGCGAACCTAAATGCTGTGCTAAGAAGGCTTCCATTGCTTCATAAAACTCGAAGCGGTTTTCCTCATTGCGAAAGCCATGTCCTTCGTTGTCCTTGACGATATAAGGAACATCAATGCCACGCTTTCTGAGTGCTTCGACGATTTGGTTTGATTCGTTGATATTAACGCGTGGGTCATTTGCTCCTTGTGCTACAAGCAGAGGCGCTTGTATGTTATCAACATGAAACACTGGTGATGCTTCATACAACAACTCCTTATCTTTCTCTGGATGACCAACCATCTCGTACATCATCGAGAGGTATGGCTTCCAATAGGGTGGAATAGTATTGAGAAAGGTAAAGAGGTTGCTCACTCCGACGTAATCAACACCGCAAGCGTAGAGTTCTGGTGTAAATGCTAACCCTGCTAAGACAGCGTACCCTCCGTAACTGCCTCCATATATTCCGATACGCTTTGGATCGGCAATACCCTCAGCAATAAGCCAGCGTACACCGTCCGTAATATCATGTTGCATAGCGCGACCCCACTGTTTAAAGCCTTTTTCCCAAAAGGCACGTCCATATCCGGTTGAGCCTCGATAGTTCATCTGCAAAACGGCATATCCACGATTTGCAAGAAATTGTACTTCGGGATTGTAGCCCCACGTGTCGCGTACCCAAGGTCCACCGTGTGGATGTACAACAACAGGCAAATTCCGTGCAGGGCGGTGGCGTGGAAGCTTAGGAAGAGTAAGATATCCGTGAATTGTGAGTCCGTCGCGGCTTTGATAGCGGATAGGTTTCATTTCGCAGAGGTCTTTTTCGTTCAGCCATGGACTTACATCGCTGAGCTTGGAAAGCTTATCTTTTTTGGTATCAAACAGGTAGTATGCACCGAGTGAGCGGTCGCTATAAGTGCGAATGAGCATAATGTCCTCGTCGCGGTTCATGTCTGCAACAACAACTTCGTATCCTGCAAGGCGCGCAGCAGCACGCTGATAGAGATTTTTTGCAAGCTTATCTAGAAAGACTCGCTCGCGTTTCCATGTTGTGAAGCTAATGGCTGTCAGCACCTTGCGCTTGCGCGAATACGAAAGCCCTGAGACGTCGACTTCATCATGCTCAAATAAGACGTCACGTTCTTTGCCGGTGAGGAGGTCGAAGACAACGATAGCGCTCTTGTCGCGTCCTATATTAGAAGCGGCGTAGATGTGCTGATTGTCGAAGGTAAACAGCAGTGGTGTAATACTTTCCCTGAAGTTTGTTGTTATAACAGGCTGAAACTCACTATTCTCTGATATGCGGTGAAGAATCGTGGTATTGACGCCATCAGTAGCAATTGCTATACGGAGTGTCCCTGTATGGTCAGTCATCCAGCCTGTGATAGTACCAGGATTCTCGGCGACAAGCTCTAGCTCACCGGTATGAATATGTAGACGGTATGCATCAAACACTTCGGGATTGCGCTTGTTTAAGCCAATGAGCATGATATCGTCGAAGTCTTCCAGCGGGTCAATAATTTGTGCACGTACCTGCGGGAATGGCGTTAAATCGCGCAAACGCTCACCGTTGATATTCACAGAAACAATGTGGAAGTTTTCGTCGCCTCCGAAGTCTTTGACGTACATAATGCAGTTATCAGACTTCCAGAAGTGTGCAGGAATATCACGCTCTTTCTCTGATGTAATGCGGAGAATGCGACCATCTCGACGGTCTTGAACATAAATATTCATGCGATGTTCGTAAGGAGCGAGCCATGACAGGAATGTGCCACTTGGTGAGAGCTGATACCCAGATTTTTCGGGATTACGGAAAAAATCGCGAAGTGGAATCAGACGTGTATGGTGGAGCATGAGGCGTACTGCAGATGGAATACTCGAACAATATTTTTGCAAATATACGCGTTCACAGGTAATCGCACTACTGGCTAGCACAATGGAGAAGTTCGACGCGTACGGAGTGGTGATTTTTTTATCCATTCTGCCATAGGAATTTGCTATATTCGCGTCGTTTGCTGTACGGCAAAGAAAGATGCTATCTATCACCTGCCTCAGGTGCTGCACGCTGTCTATAGCAAGTACTATGCACAGACAGCGCAGCGAACACTTGTAGTGCACTGTCCATATACCTCAGAGTGTTCCGATGTATTAACGTAAATTATGATACAAATCCCAACGACACTCCCAGCACATTTACAAAAATTGCAAGCGCTGACACCACGCGAAATCGTTGCCGAGCTTGATAAGTATATCATTGGTCAAGCAGCAGCAAAAAAGTCTGTTGCAATTGCGCTGCGCAATCGGTGGCGCAGACAACACGTTCAGGGGGCTATGCGTGAGGAAATTATGCCCAATAATATCATTATGATTGGTCCGACAGGTGTGGGCAAGACAGAAATTGCACGGCGTCTAGCAAAGCTCTCTGGTGCTCCATTTGTTAAAGTTGAAGCTACAAAGTTCACAGAAGTAGGATATGTGGGACGCGATGTAGAGTCAATTATTCGAGACCTGGTGGAAATTTCTGCAAACATGGTGCGGGCAGAAAAGCGTGAAGAAGTCCGTGTTGCCGCAAAGAAGGCAGCCGAGATGCGGATTCTTGATATACTTATTCCTCCGCAAGTTCGCCGTCCTGGAAGCTTTGGATTTGAGTCGGGCGAAGATGGCGAGGTAATAGAAAACGCTGCTACTCGTGAAAAATTTTTACGCCAGCTGCAGAATGGTGAGCTTGAAGATCGCGTTATCGAAATAGATGTTACAGACAGTTCGCCTCAAATGCATGTTCTCGGTCCGATAGGCATGGATACTATGGGGATAGACCTCAGCAATATGTTAGAAAGTATTATGCCGAAACGCACTGTTAGGCGCAAAGTAACGATTGCTGAGGCACGACAACTGCTGGAAGCAGAGGAAGCCGAAAAACTGATTGATATGGACGCGGCAATGCGTGAAGCTGTAGCACGCGCTGAAAATATGGGAATTGTCTTTATCGATGAAATTGATAAAGTTGCTTCGACGGGAAGCTCTACAGGCGCGCCAGATGTATCTCGCTCAGGTGTACAGCGAGACCTGTTACCTATCGTCGAAGGTTCAACAGTTTCAACGAAGTACGGTCCTGTGCGGACAGACCACATTCTGTTTATTGCTTCGGGTGCGTTTCATGTTGCTAAACCATCCGACCTTATTCCAGAGCTGCAAGGACGTTTCCCAATCCGAGTGGAGTTAGAAAGCTTGACGGAAGAAGACTTCTACAAAATTTTGACTATTCCTGAGAATGCTCTTATCAAACAGTATCAAGCGTTGATGTCAAGTGAGGGCATAGAGCTTATCTTCGAAGAAGCTGCTATTAGGGAAATAGCGGCAACAGCTGCGTATGTCAATCAGGAAGTTGTGAATATTGGTGCTCGCCGTCTGCATACAATTCTTACGACACTGCTTGAAGATATTCTCTACAATGCACCAGATAACATTGAAAAAGCGACCATCACGATTACGTCGGAGATAGTACAAGAGCGCCTTACAGCAATCGCGAAGAATCAAGACCTGAGTAAGTATATTCTATAGAACTAGCAGTGTTGCTTTCTTGAGCTTAGCGGCAAGTATATGCGAGTCCTTGGTGTGGATCCCGGAAGTGTTGTGTGTGGATATGGCGTTATCGAAAGTACTGAACAGCAGCGCATGACACTACTTGAATATGGCGTTATTGAAGCCAAGCGCCAGCACAGCGATATGCCACTACGCTTAAAAGCTATCTATACACGCCTACAGAAAGTAATTGAACGTTCCTCGCCGAATTGTCTTGCTATCGAAACGGTTTTTCATAGTAAAAGTGTTTCGTCTATCATCAAACTTGCTCAAGCGCGCAGTGCTGCGATTCTTGCTGCAAGTATGCTCGACATTCCAATAGTGGAATATGCCCCACGCTTTGTCAAGCGTGCAGTAACGGGTCATGGCAATGCCAACAAAGAACAAGTTCAATTCATGGTGCGAACACTCTTACATATTGAAGAAACGCCAGAATTCTATGATGCAACAGATGCTCTTGCTGTGGCAATTTGTCATTCCTATCATAGCTTGTCCAGTGTGAGGGTAGGCAGCCAGCGCCGCCGTCGTTCTATATCGTGGAAAGAGTTTGTCGAAATGTATCCAGAGCGTGTACGGAAAGGTTGACAAAAGTATGAAAAAACAGTAAATTTGCACCGCATAAGCATAGTCGTATAAAGCGTGTTGTTGATTACACGAAACAATACTAGGGCTCATAGCTCAGTCTTGGGAGAGCGCTTGAATGGCATTCAAGAGGTCGGGGGTTCGATTCCCCTTGAGTCCACTGATAACCTCCACAGAGGAATGCACTTTGTGGGGGTTTCTTGTTCTTAGCGCTAGTGTTGTTCTGTTTGCTAGTGTTTGTCAATTTGTGTTTGTTCTCTAGCTATAATCTAACTAACTGAGGGGTGGAAAGAAACTCCGCCGTACAAGATTCTAGGTGTCTCTAGTATTATTGAAGTTTTGACAGAAGGACAAATAGGGTAGCAAAATTCAGGTATAGCACATCTCTGGAGTACTGTTGTTAGGTGATACGTTTCACGGCAGCACAAGCACAGTAAGTGCTCTGAACCCCATGTTGTGCGCATGGTCATCAATCTTCAAAAACTTCTCTTGGAATAGCCGTCGCAATGGTTACCATATGCTATAAGCACTCTCAACACATGGTGGCGAATATAGCTGTGGTAGGATTGCTTGCAGTATGGGGTATAGCGAGCATGACAGCACAGCAACTGCGAGTTGTTGCTCCTTCGAAGGCTGAGCGCCTAAGTCCGGGGGGTGATTTTCTTATTCGCTGGGAGGGAATAGCTCCAACAGATACAGTAGAGATTTTCTTCAGTCCTGATGCTGGGGCGACATGGCGTCTGATTACACCTGCGGCTACAGGATTATCATTTCGTTGGCGAGATATCCCATTTACGCTTGGGGACTCATGTATGATTCTCGTGAATACTAAGTCTCGTGATAGAACATTACTCGTGCAAAATAATGCTATAATGGGCACGCGAACGTTCCGCCTGCAATTTGGAAACAAGCGTGTATCTCCGAGGTGGTTACATCGTTGGTCGGGGTTTAGCTTTGATGGTATGCACTGTATCACGGTGTCGAGTGTTCAGAATGATGATTCTGTGCAGCAAATCTATCGTACACAGGTTTGGAATATTACATCGGGACAGATGGTGCTGAACCTACCACACACAGTAATAGACTCATCGATGCGCTTTGCACCGTCCTCTATAGCGCCACATGTTGTTCAAAATATGCTCAGCCCAGATAATAAGCTGATTGTGAATGTAATTGACGAGCTCAGCTTTGGCGTATACGAAGTGTTCTCAGGGCGGCTCGTTCGTCGCGTGTTTATTCCGATTGACGGGTTCAAAACCTCGCTGCAGTATGTCGGATGGAGTAGCGATGGGAAAGCAATGATAGCTCGTGTTCTCTATCGAACGCAAGGGACGGGTTCACCAGGTACAATACTTACAGACCGCTTTATAAGTTTTGCCCTGGATGATACGCTGAATGTTCCTCGCGTATTATTTTCATCGTCGGTTGTGTTTGACAGATGGGGGAGTACATACTTGGGGCTAATGCCTCATAATCATCGGCAATGGCTGTCATTCCGGCGTGCGGGATCATCAGAGCGAGTTCAGGAAATCCTTCTTCACGTTGCAGAGCACCCAGACTCTGTGCGACGGTATGAAGTTCCTTCTGGATATAGATGGATGCCAGAAACAGTGCTAGCCGCACCGAATGGCGAGTACATTGCACTACGTGCTATGCCTCTTGATACACAGTCGCTACCAATTCTTGCTGTAATTGCTACCCGCACCGGGGCAGTGCGCACGGTCGCATATGCATACCCTATTTCTTGGAGCCCTGATGGTCAGCGCTTACTAATACAAAGGAATTCAGTATCATATCCTGAGATACTAAACCCACGAACGTTTCAGCTAATAGCGGGATTACAGGATTTGTATGCAACACCCTCGACCCTTGTACTTTCTACGACAAGCATTATCAGCTTTGTGCCGACTGGACAACCTAACATTGTCTGGCGCGATGGAGGAAAGCACATTTTGGGATATGTGCTTTCTCCAGAGTCTCTTACTTCTCAGCAGCAGAACGTTCGTCCAAAACTTGCTTCTACGATAGGAGTATGGAATACTGAGTATGGCTGCAAGACCGATGCGTTTTCTCTTCCACGGTTTGCAGGTATGTCTGTTCCAATACAATATAGCGTTGAACAGGCAGCGAACTTGATGCTTGATAACACGCAATTTCAGATGTTCATATCAAATACGCTACACGATACAGCAATTGTTCTGCTTCTGCCGTTTGCACCATCAGATACAGCATGTCAGCGTGCATATTCTGAGCTGTGGTCTATTCGTTTTCCCAACCTTGTATTTGCTCCTGAAACAGTAGAGCCAACGCCTGTAGTATGCGAGCCATCAGTGCTAGTGCGCATCCCAGTAACAAACGTATCAGGAAGTGCGCTTCAAGTAACGACAACGCTACAAACTATCTCTGCAGCCTTATCTCGCGATGGAGAATTTCGCCTTGAGAAACGCCTTTTTGAGACATTATCAGGAAGAGCGACAGATACAATTATTGTGCGGTTTACTCCTGCAGCATTTGGTAATCGTTCAGTGCAAGTTCTTGTACAAAATCCACAAGGAACTGTTCTTGCACGAACAACGATTAATGCACGGAAGGACTCGCTAGCATTTGAGCCAGCAATTCCTGTTGTCAATTTAGGGAACATACCAGCAAATACTGTCATCACGACAACATTTACGGTGCGCAACACTGGTAATACACGTATTATATGGTCTACAAGTGCAACACGAACAACTGACGGGAGCATATTCATTACGAATATTACCCCCCAGATAATAGCCCCGAGAGAATCATCGGAAGTTCTTCTTCGTGTGCAGCCTGTTGATTCTCTGGGATTATTGAGGAGGTCTTTCCCATTGTTCATTTGCGGTGCAGATACAACACGCTTATCTGTGCACGCACGAGTATTACCTGAATTTCAGCAGATTGAAGCTCCGGTGCTTATTGACGGAGGTTTTTTGTCGTGTGTAGACACTGTGTTTCGTTCTATAGTACTGCGCAATATTGGCGGTCGCAATTTAATATTACGAGCACTTGATCTTTCTGATACAAACTTTCGGATACTAAACTTGCCGTCACTGCCTCTAGTGCTCGCTCCACTAGATTCTCTTGTATTGAGAGTACGTATGGCAACACCAACTAATGGTATTCGCACATCAATTCTCAGGATATTCAGCGACGATCCTGCGCGTTCGGTTGTAGAGGTTGCGCTGCGCTTGCGGCAAGAAGCCCCAATATACACATGGATACCTGAATCATTTCGGTTTGAAGCTGTTGATATACGAACAGCAACAGAAGCGACTATAGAGTTTCGCAACACTGGGCAGCCGTACTCATGGTTCAATTTGCCGCGCACAATTGCACCAGGGTTTACGATTGTGAGCGCTACTCCTAATCCAACGCCTTCGGGAGGAGTATCACGCATTGTACTTCGGTTTGAAGGAACTAACCAAAGCGGTATTATTAGCACTATTGCCTCATTCAATTTGGGAGATATTTGCAGTACACAAACGCGCCTAGCGCTGGAAGTAGTGAGTGTTCAGCCAGGTCCAAAACTTGGTGTACGCCCATTTGGTTCGTTCGGTAGTTTACTCTGTGAAACTGAGCGTGAATACCGTGTAGAATTGTTCAACACTGGGCGCTCGGAATTACGTATCGATTCAGCATATATAGAAGAGAGTCCGGGTGTAGGGCGAAGCGTGATAGCGGATTTTGTTGTGCGAGAAGATAGCGCACGACTATTTCCTATTCGCATACCCGGTGTAAGTTCTACAGTGCAACGCTCATTTCTTACTGCTGTTTTTCGACCGCAGCGCTCAGGTGTGCGAACAGCGTGGCTTGTGCTGCAT
>JANWZB010000050.1 GCA_025055035.1 Candidatus Kapaibacterium sp. | reverse complement strand
CCTACGTACTCATGAGTATACCCACACACTGCAGCTGTCGTATAGTCCTTACATTCTTTCTGCACAGCCTGCTTATATTGACATGCAGTATTGTGTATGCACAAGATCGCTGGATACCATTTGAGCGACCATTGCGAGATACACGTGCATTCGCATACCGCCTCACCAAGCTGCACGATATACGTGGAGCAGATTGTATCGTCCAGAATCATCCATCTTCTCGGCCCATACTCTTTGAGTTCAAAGCTCGTACATATGGCACAGAAGCCTCCGATGTAGCAGCTCTGTGGCATAACATAGAAAAACCACAGATTCGTCGAACAACACTCGGTGGAGCATCTGTTCTTGCTTCTGCACCGAAAAACGCTCTGTCCTGTGTTATCCTCGTAGAACGCCTTGATACGCTATACATCGCAGAAGTAGATACAGCTCTCTCCATAACACGATTATGCCCTTTACCACTTTCTCAATCTACCAGTACCGCTTCACTTAGTGTTCCCTCGCATGCAGCCCTTCTTTCTACTCTTCATTCCGACACTTACACAACGAACCTCGGTATTGCCAACACCGCTCGGCTTATTCGCCTAGCGGACGGAGAAGCATTTGCTCTCGTTATTGGGATGTACCTTTTCTGGATAGACTGGAGAATTTCGTCTCCCGACAGCACAAGAATACGCTTCTATGAAGGTTATACACTCAGCGATGCTGTAGCACTGAATCCCTACACCCACGCCAATACCGACCCAGCGCTTGCTATACTGCGGGAATCCGGCTTACGTAAAGACGTCATATTTCTTTCCCCATACGGCAACCAACTCTGGTTTCATTCGCTCGATATACAGCAACGCACCATCTTACGGCGTGTCAGCAATTACTCTGTTGCAGCCTGCACAGAACAAGGCTCCATCGCATACGTTACCATTCTGCGAATGGGCGAACAACCAATGTCAACAGGCATTGCAGCACCTATTGAATGCATTGCGTGTACAGAAGAATCAGCACAGTTTTCCGTATTTGCTATTACCTACGACTACATAACAGAGCGCCTTCTGTGGACCGCCGTACGCATACCGCTTCAAGCACGAAAAAAGCCCTATAGTGAGATACTCTGGACGTTTCCAGAACGGCTTCTCGCACCCCTTGCTGTCATTGCCCATGATGAAGAATTATGCTGTCTGTTTGGTAATGCTCTTGTTCTCATGAACACACAAGGTGAAGTACTTGCCTTGCTCAACACAACAGCAGGACTACGCTATACTTTTGGGGCTATACCTACACCAGACGTTCGCATCTACAGCTCAACCGATAAGTCGTTGTACAGTGTGCAAATTGGTCGCGACTGCATGATTCTTCGACGCGACCCCGTGCCGCTATGGTGGCTCAAGAACATCATACAAGACGTGTGGATCTATGCTGTTGTGCTGATTGTTGGTACAGTATTAGCCATACTTCTCGCAATCGTACGCTACCAACGCCGGCTCCTAGCAACACTGTTTGATGCTCCAAATGCCGATGCCATGCTTATCGTGGATAACGAAGGCAAGCTTTTATCATTGAATGAAGCCGCACGCTCTTTGCTCGGCATTGCATTCGAAGCGCCTATGAAGCGGCTATTTCAGTTTTACTGTGTTGATGATGCTGCACGTAAACTCAGCGAATTTGTCTATGCTACAAGCAAGAGCCGCAGTTCTGCTCAAACAACGATTACATTTCGACGCCCCGTTCCTAGCACACAAGGCGATACGGAACCTCATGATTATCTCTTTTCAGCTGTACCGCTCCAAACACGCTTTGGGGTATCGCGTGGGATGATGTTTATCGGTAAGGATATTACAGAAGAGCTTGGTAAAAAGAAGCTTGGTAGCTGGTCTCAGTTGGGGCACGACTTACAGACTAACCTTGCTGCAATTCGCCTTAACGCAGAAAAACTCAGCGAAGCAGGCTTACCCGAAGGTAAAAGTATTGTTTATCAAACACGCCTTGTACAGCAACGCATTAAAGACATTATCACTATTGGCAAATCTGAGCAATTCGAGATGAAACCTGCCAACGCTGCTGAGATTTGTCAGAACGTTTGTCGAGAGTTTGATGCAAGCCTCTATCCAAATGTTGAGTTTCATATCGAGGCGCAGCATATTATTTTCTTGTGTGCTCAACCGCAGCTTGAGCGAGCACTGCGCAATGCCGTTGAAAATGGCATCAAACGCGGCTTGCCCAATCACACAGGAACTATTACTATCACAGCAATGCTCCACACACATACTGGGAAAGTCGTTTTCACAGTACGCGACAATGGTAAAGGCATGAACAAAGCTATTCTTCAGAAGATGATGCACAAAGGTTTTACAACATTCGAGAGTTCAGGGGGATTCGGCTTGGGAACAATGATTATGCAGTACATTATCAAGGCACACGATGGAGAAATAGTTGTTGAATCCGAGGAAGGCAAAGGCACAAGCGTGCAATTCTTTCTCCCCGCACGTGGAGCACGCTTGCTTACCCAGAAGCCCCTACGCATAGTGCAGCATCAGCAACAGCTCCTGCCATGACCCCCTTTCCCTAGGAACCTTAGGTTCAATACTTCCTTACGTGATACTCAAAATGCCAAGAGACTCTTCAAGCGCTCAGCAATAACCTGCACCGAAGGCACAACACCTTCCATGAGGTAAGGGCTATAGGGAATAGGACAGTCAGCACTAGCTAGACGTTGCACAGGAGCATCGAGCCACATAAAGCACTCTTGGGCAACAAATGCCGCTATCTCGCCTCCAAATCCCGCTGTATGCGTATCTTCGTGTAGTACAAGGCAACGCCCAGTCTTTTTCACAGAATTCAACACAGCATCTTTGTCCCAAGGAATGATGGTACGCATATCTATGACGTCTATATCTCCACCCACACGTTCAGCGGCTTCGAGTGCCCGATAGACCATCTCACCCCATGTAATAACCGTTGCGCGCTTCCCCCCAGCAACATTACGCGCAATACCAAAGGGAATCATGTATCCGGTGTTTGCAGGGTATGCAGCACGACCCTGTGGAGTATCAAGCAATGCTCGATGTTCTAGAAAGAACGTTGGGTCATCGCCACGTAGTGCCGTACGTAGAAGCCCAGCGGCATCGCGTGCATTCGAAGGAAAGGCAATACGCCATCCAACCGCATGAGCAAACACTGCTTCGCCGCTTACGCTGTGCCAAGGATCACCAGTGCGCTTACCATATCCAACTGGAATACGCACAACGATAGGAGCAGCAAAATCCCCGTTTGTGCGCCAGCGTATTGTCCCGCAATCATTCAGCTGCTCAGTTGCTGGGTCAGCATACTTGCGAAACTGGATTTCAGGTACAGGTACCAAGCCAGCAAGTGCCATTCCTACCGCCCGACCAATGATTCCTTCCTCCGAAAGCGATGTATCGAAGACACGCTCTTTCCCGTATTTCCGCTGTAAATCCACTGTTGCACCGTGCACACCACCTTTTACTCCTACATCTTCGCCGAACACAAGAACACGAGGATTCATAGCGAGTTCCTCATCAAGCACACGACGAACTGCTTCAATAAAATTGACGCGCTGCTCAGTAGCGGGCGTTGTCTCTGGGATATCGTGATTCTGTGTGGGCTGATACTGCACACCCTCAGCTCGCATTCCGCCCCGCAGAGGGATTTTCCCATCGAAAACCACATGACGCACAGCATCAGAAGGCTGAGGGAATGCGTCAGCAAGTGCTTGCTTGAGTTCTTCCCGCACTTGGCGCTCTACGTCGGCTTCAAGCTCTGCCAGCGTGGCTTTTGTACAAATCTTCTGTTGCACAAGAAACTCGCGCAAGCGTGGAATTGGGTCGCGAGCAACTTCGAACTCCCGCTCTGCAGAGGTTTTATAGGCTTGATTGTCTGCTCCTGAATGCCCACACAGGCGCGGCACCGATAATCTCAATAAGACTGGCTTCAAGCGCTGGCGTACCATTGAGAGTGCTTCCTCAATGCACGCTGCAGCTTCTGGTGGTTGTGTTCCATCGCCATCTATTACATGCAAATTGGTAAAACTCCGTAGATTTGCAGCAATATTCCGTCCGGGCGTTTGGTACGTCGATGGCACTGAGATTCCATAACCATTGTCCTCGATACAGAATATCACTGGCAAGGTTTGCGTTGTCGCTATTCCAAGTGCTGCCCAAAAACCATTTGTTGCTGTTGCCCCATCGCCAGCAAATGCTACAGCGCAGGCACCTTTCCATGCTGTCTCTTTCAGAACATCGGCACGATATACCGCTGCTTGCGCCCAACCAACTGCAGGCGTAAACTGTGCACCAACGTCGCCACTCGCTGGTAAGACGGCGATACCGTGTGTTCCGCGCGGTAGGTGATGCACTACCCCAATATCACGCCCAGCACTACGGGATGCTATTGTACCGAGTGGACCAGCAAACGCCTGACGGAT
The DNA here is from genome assembly GCA_025055035.1 of Candidatus Kapaibacterium sp. Taxonomy (GTDB): domain Bacteria; phylum Bacteroidota; class Ignavibacteria; order Kapaibacteriales; family UBA4661; genus PH2015. The sequence goes on along the minus strand of JANWZB010000050.1, from coordinate 14,916 downwards.
ACTCATTCCTGCCCCAAGCACAAATGGTCGAGACCGATAGTATACAGTTGCAGCATCATGCGGATGCGTAAGTAATGCAGCACATATAGCTTGTGGAAGTTCATGTCCCTTGGCGGAAAACTGATACGTAATCTTCCCAGCAGGAGCAAGCTCTGTTTCTTCGATAGTATCAATGAGCCGCGAAGTAAACACTGTACGCGCAACATGAAGCCAATCTTGATCTGTCATAGTGTTCTGGCGTTTTATGGGAATATCCTGATAATTCCATAGACTGTGAGTAGGTTCAACATACCCTCTTTCTCTTTTCTCTTTCTGCTCTCTTGCTCTAGTATAACCGAAGCACCAGCTTCACAGGACAATGGTCAGAGCCTTGCACCTCAGGCTGCAACGACGAAGACTGCAGATAGGGAAGCAGGTCACGCGAAACGAAGAAGTAGTCCAGACGCCAGCCAATATTACGTTCGCGCGAGCGCTGCCTGTAACTCCACCATGAATAGTGTCCACCTGAGCGCTCAAATTCTCGGAATGTATCTACGTAGCCCATCGCAACAAGAGCATCAAGTTTTGCTCGTTCAATCGGTAAAAAGCCCGATGTAGTCTGATTTTCTTTTGGTCGTGCAAGGTCAAGTTCTGTGTGTGCCGTGTTGTAATCTCCGCAAACAACCACTTTGCGCCCCCGTGCACGGAGTTGCTGGGTGTGAAAGAAAAGTGCATCATAAAAATCAAGCTTGTACTGCAAGCGCCCTTTTTCTTGCAATGAACCATTCGGGAAATATGCATTGACAAGCACAAAATCGTCAAAATCGCTGATCAGTATTCGCCCCTCGTTGTCGAACTCTGCACGACCAAGTCTACAGTATGTTTGCAATGGCTTGTATCGCGCGTATGTTGCTACACCGCTATATCCTTTGCGCACCGTGCAAGAATGAAACTCCGCTCTATACCCATCAGGGTGCGCTATTGCACTTTCGAGCTGTTCTGGTTGTGCCTTCGTCTCTTGTATACAGAGTATATCAGGCTGTTCACGCTCAAGATATGCGGATAGACCTTTGTTCCAGATTGCTCGCAACCCATTGACGTTCCACGAAACTATGCTGTAAAGCATACCACACATCGTCGCTATGCATTTGCAATTTCCACAGCAAATCTACAGCTTTCATAGTGTATATCCAACCCCTATATTGTTTGCTTGTGTCAGAAAGCGGCGTAGCGTCGATATGCATGTCGAAGCTGTAATTATTTGCTTCGCGTGGCGCAGGTGTATTGTTATGGACAAACTAGAGCAGTAAGTAGGGAAGTCTTAGAATGCATAGCTTTTACAGCTCCATCATTTACACGTTTCAGTGTGCTGAAACAGGCGCTGATGCTCCATCACGAGCATCATGATAGAAGAACTCTGGCTGTGCATCTTCACTAGCAAGTGTGAATTTGCTGACCACCGACTGCAATTTACGCGTCAGTTCTGCTAAGTCATTTGCAAACTCGGCAATACTCTGGGCTTCAACATTAGATTCTTCCGCAAGAAGGTTGACGTTACTGATGCGTTCGGCAATCATCATACTTGATGTGGCTTCTTCGTTTGTTGTTCGAGCGAGTTGCTGCATAAACTCGGCAACAGTACGCGTTTTCGTGATAATGTTGTCTAGTGCGGTGCGTGTTTCGGTAATGAGCTGGCTTCCACTTTGGACAAGCCGTGTTGCATTGTGCATAGCCTCGACCGAGCGCTGTGTATTACTTTGCATTTCTGCGATTCTCGCCGAGATTTCTTTTGTTGCTTTCTGGGTTCGCTCAGCAAGTTTGCGGACTTCATCGGCAACGACGGCAAAGCCACGCCCTTGCTCGCCTGCACGCGCCGCCTCGATAGCCGCATTCAGGGCAAGAAGGTTTGTCTGATCGGCAATTTCTTCAATGACGGAGACAATTTCGCCTATTTGTTCACTCGACTTATCCAAATGCTGAATTGCTGCTGCAGATTCTAGCACAACACTGCTTACCTGCTCAACATTCTGGAGCATATGGCGCATTGCTTCGCCACCCTGTTGGGCTGTTTGGCTTGCTTCTTGCGCCTCGTGTGCAATACTTGTGGCGTTGCGCATGCTTTCAATCGTTGTTGCACTAATTTCCTCAGCAGCAGCAGCTATCTCGGCAGTGCGCTCTTTTTGGAGCTTCATACGATGGGCAATGTCTTCTGTACTCCGCACGATATATGTTCCTGCCAGAGTAATCGATTGTGTTGCACTAATAACCTCCCAGACGAGCTTACCAATATCGTGCACAAGACCGTTGAATCCACGAAACAGGTTATTGATTGCTGGATCTGTATCTTCTGGTAATCTCACCGTCAAATCTCCCATCGCAAATGTCTGCATAGCAAGCAGCATACGCTGAATGCTTTGCGCAAGGTGCTCAGCACTGGCTTCAATCGTATTTTTGGCTATCTGGACTTCTGCTGCCGAGCGTTCAGCAATACTTTTCTGTTCCTGTATCTTTGCAATAGCGCGACCTAAACTTGAGAGCATTGTATTAAACGCTTCGCCAAGAGTTTCTAATTCATCTTCCGTATGAACATCAACCTTAGCGTTATACTGTCCTTCGGCAACTTGCGATGCAGCGTGCTTCAGCACTTTTAGCGGTTCAGTAATACGCTTTGCCACTACAATTGCTATGCTCATCGACAAAATAAATAGGGCAACAACAGCTATGCGAGTAAAAGTTTGATACCGTTCAGCCCGTGCATCGCGTTCACTCACCACTGTGTCTATGAGAGGCATAATCTCGGCACTTATACTATCCAAGCGATTACGCTCTGCATTGATGATATTTGTTACTTGCACGTACTCGTCAAAGCCACTCTGGTACTGCAAGATATTTTCACGTAGCATGGTCTTCTGGTCAGGTAAAAGCTGAGAGCGTTCGAGCAAGGCAAGAAATGAGAGAACAGTTTCTTTGACTTGCTGAATGTACTTAGGTGAACCGCGATTGATGAAGTCTTTTTCATACCTGCGAGCTAGATACATCTCCGCGAGAAGTTGTATCTGACCAGAGGATTTTGTAAGTTCTTCCACCGCATGAACTTGTTTACGGAATTTTCCTTCAATGCCGTCATTTTGTGTTAAGCCTCGCTCATAGACATGCTGTACAAAACTTTGCGCTACGCTATCGTACTCCTGAACACGACGAAGCATGTCATTCAGATCCTCACGGTATGCGGCAAGCGCTTGCAGAAACGTAGTAATGCTAGACCGAAGCTTCTGGATATACGAGGAATCACGCTTGAGGAAAAAATCATGTTCCGCAGAACGAGCCTCCAAAAAAAGAGCCTTTGCAAGGCGCATTGTCCCTTGTTCGTAGAGCACTTTATTCTCTAAGCTGTTAAGTATAATAATACCCCCACTACACACAAGAATGATACATACAAGCCCAAGAATTTTCTGGTACAATGATATCCGTACTCGTATCATAACGATTATTCCTCCTGGCAATGACGGCAGGCAAGTAATTTACACACCAGAAATGCTGAATCTACATAACTGTAGGAACTTTTCCTATAATTTGCTTATCGCACATGCACAATATTAACAAATCGTAATGTGTAATAATGTCAATTTGTTCATACTCTGTGAAATTACCTCGTTTCTTTATTCACATAGCATACTCTTACTGTACTCTATGAAAAACTACAAGCACTTTCTGGTCCGACCGGGCAGCTTGGTCAAGCTGCGAGATTTTGATCCAGCATATACCGATAAATACCATAGTCCAGAAGAAGCAGCAAAAAAGCTTCGCAAGGGTATTCAAACTATGGCAAAACTTCAAGATATGCTCTATGCACAGAACACGTATGCACTCCTTATCATCATTCAAGCAATGGATGCTGCTGGCAAAGATAGTGCTGTCAAACATGTTTTTTCAGGCGTTAACCCACAAGGCTGCACCGTTGTGAACTTTAAGACTCCATCAGCTCTGGAGCTTGATCGTGATTACCTCTGGCGTGCACACAAAGATATACCTGAACGCGGCGGTATTGGTATCTTTAACCGCTCGTACTACGAGGAAGTCTTGATTGTCCGTGTTCACCCTCACCTTCTCCAAAAACAGCAGCTCCCCCCAGAAGCCAAGCATAAGCGCATTTGGAGCGACCGTTTCGAGCAAATTAACGCCTTTGAGAAACACCTCGTTCAAAATGGTATTATCGTGCTGAAGTTCTTTCTTCATTTGTCCAAAGAAGAGCAAAAACGTCGATTTCTAGAGCGGATTGATACTCCGAGTAAGAACTGGAAGTTCTCTCTTGCCGATGTTGACGAACGCCAACACTGGGATGCCTATCAGCGTGCCTACGAAGAAGTGTTCACCCACACAAGTACTCGCTATGCACCATGGTATATCGTCCCTGCCGACAATAAATGGTACACACGCATCGTCCTTAGCGATATTATCAACCACACTCTTCAGAAACTCGACCTGCATTATCCTGCACTTAGTGCTCAGCAGAAATTAGAGCTCACACTTGCTCGCGAGCGCTTGCTCCAAGAATAGAACTAACATATACTCTTTCTGTTTCACTGCACAACATTACAGCATATGGAAAAACTTTCCGGTAAAAGAGTCCTCGTTATTGGCGCAACAGGTGGCATCGGTAGCCATACGGCTCGGCTACTTAAATCATCCGGCGCTGAACTTTTTCTTATGGGACGCAATGCCTCCAAACTTCACACTCTAGCTGAAGAACTTGACATTCCACCAACACATCACTATATTACCGATATCACACGATTTGATGAAGTTCAGACTGCTGCCTCGCAGATTCACTCACAAATTGGCCATTTGGATATTCTCATCAATGCTGCGGGTGTAGGCATTATCAAGCCTCTTGAGTCATTATCACCCGAAGAGTTTGTTTATAGCCTCAACGTGAATCTTGTTGGGGCATTCTACGTACTCAAGACTTTTCTACCACCTATGAAGGAACACAAAAAAGGACTGATTATCAATCTTCCTGGCGTTCTTGGCAAAACTCCTATGGCAGGTGCAGTAGCATATAGCGCCTCGAAGTATGGTCTGAATGGTATGCTCAAATCACTACGCGAGGAGCTTAAGCGCACAGATATCCGTATCACGAACGTGTTTCTTGGTGGAACAGATACCCCGTTTTGGGACACAATTGACCTACGTGTACAACGCGACAAGTTTGTTACTGCTCAAGAAGCCGCCCGTGCCCTGTGGTTTCTATGTCAACAGCCGTCGTCGGGTGTTGTTTCGGAATTTGTACTGCAGCCCTTCAATCATCAAGCTATTTAGCTAGACTGCTTTCAAGTAGTTGCACGTGTCTGATAAATGTGCATCATACCGTTTCACTTTGGTTCAGCCACTCGCATGATTGAGGATGTCTTTCAGCCAGTCAAGCTCAAGCTCTCCGAACTCCTTCGGCATCGCGATAACTATTTGGCTTCCCTAACAACAAAACGACCAGAAACGATTGGAACGTACGAGCGCTCTCTGCGCGAGTTTGTTCAGTTTTTCGTGAAAGACGGCAGATTTATGTTTCGTGTGCGCGATGTAGAGCGCTACCGCAAGCACTTAGCAGTAACAAAAAAGATGCAAGACGCTTCTATTGCAACCTACATGACTGCTCTGCGACGCTTGTGCCAGTACATGGTCGAAGTCGGTGTTTTAGAGAAGAATCCTGCGAAGCGCGTGCACGGAAGCCCCCGTGCAAAGCAGCATAATCGTACATTCCTTACACTCGATGAAATACAGACCTTGCTCAATGCAATTGATACCAGTACCACTATAGGCAAGCGCGATAACGCTCTTATCCGCTTAATGCTTGGTTGTGCTTGCTCGGAAGTTGAGATTACAGCAATGGACATTGGAGACATACGTCAGCATGGAAAGGCATCCTTTTTACTTGTGCAAGGCAAAGGCAAGTCCATCAAAGACGAGCGTGTTCCTGTACCTCAAGAAGCTCTACATGCTCTTCATGTGTATCTTGCTACACGCTATACTACCGACCCACAGGGCAATATTGAGCCCCCACCTCCAGAAGCCCCAATGTTTGTCAGCTACAGCAACCGCTCGATGGGAAAACGCATGACTATTCGCGGTGTACGTGAAGCGGTCATGCTTCGTTTAAAGGAAAGTGGAGTACAGAAAGGCCGTACTCGACGCCTTACCCCTTTTTCACTGCGCCATACAGCCGGAATTCTCATGGTGGAGTCTGGCGCAAGCGTTGAAGAGCTAATGGAAAGAATGCGTATCACATGGCGACCAACAGCAATGCTCTACTTTCAACAAAAAGGTAAGCTCCGTAGTGACCAACGTACAGACTTGCGGGAACTCATTAGCGTATCCTAAGCAGAGGCTGCGTAAGCACTCCTTCGCGTGTCTCCAAACGGCAAAAGTATAGCCCTACTGTCTCTGCTGCTTGCACAGGATAGTCCAAAGGAATAGTATGTTCGCCTGCATTAAGCATTCCCTCGTGCACAGAGCTGATACGTGCACCCAGCACATTGTAGATAGCAAGCGATATTAGGCTTGGAGTATCTAGAACAATCTGCGCTACTGCCTTGTCGGAACACGGATTTGGATATATCCGAAGCTCACTGCGGAGCAGCTTCTCGTGCTGTTTTCCTGTGGCTATCGGTGGCATTAGGATAAGAATGAACCGTGTAATCTCATCGCTACCAACGTAGAGATTTCCTCGTGCGTCAGAAGCTAGCCCTACCGGACGTGCCCACCGTTCTCCGCGAATCGAGTCTGTAAGAAATCCTGTAAGAAAATCGCTTACACTGTTAGCGATTGTATCTGCATCGTTATCAAAATCTAGATAGATGACCTTGTACCCTGTCAGTGGCTGACGATTCCATGAACCACGCAGCGCTACAAATGCACCTCGGCGAAACTCTGGAGGAAATGCAGCATGAGCAAACTCAATTGCCATTGGTGCGGAATGTGCTGTAATCAATGCTGCTGGCGGCACCATGCGCCGTACACGGGCACTATCCTCTGCTGTAATCGGTAACAGCGCTCGGTAGTCCGGGCTGCCGGCGTTAAAGTTAAAATATGCCTGATACGAGTGTGCAAACGGATATCCATAAAAGCCACCGTCGCGCACAATATCAATCCATTCAGGCGGGATATCATTGCCTTGCCAATCGCTGCCATTATTAGTCGCCCAGAGCTTTCCTGTGCGTGGGTGCAGGGTCATACCCACAGCATTACGCACACCACTTGCCATTACGCGCCTACCCGTTCCATCGTCGTTCCACTCTTCAATGAGAGCACGGAACTCTTCGCGGCATACATTACACAGTGAACCGATAGATAAATATATTTTGCGCCGTGCAGGATCGAAGACAATTGTTCGTGTACGATGTCCACCACCTGGCTGCGTTGCTCCTTCAGCAATGTTGGCAATAAAAACCGAGCGCGATTGATATACCCCATTGCGGTCAGGATTAGTAAAACGCAATATTTGCCGCTCTTCAGCTGCGTACATTGCTCCATTGTAAAACTTTACATCATGCGCAAACACATTCGATGCAGCGATAATTGCGGTATCGGCAATTCCATCGCGATTACGGTCTGGCAATGCAATAATCCGACCTGCATTAACATCAGCGATATGGAGAACACTGTCGGGACTCCACGCCATAAAGCGCGGCTTACTGAGAATGCTCCCAGCATAAAATACCCTAGCTCGCCAACCTACAGGAAGATACACTGTTCTCGAGGGAACAAATGACCGGAACTGCGCTGGAACTTCTAGTAATTGCGCTTGCAAAGGAATATCCTTGCGTGGTGTGGTATAGATGCTCCCAGGCATCTGTGCATACAGCGAAACTAGCATGCTCCAGCACCCAGTGCAGTATAGCAAGCAAAGCCAGTACTTCATAGTGTGTGATTCTGTTATGTGAAAGAAGAGGTGTTGCGATTCTAGAGCGTATCACCGTAAATGTTGTTTTCAGAATAGTAGAATTCTGTTTCTTCTGCATTGGCTGGACGCATGTAATACACGGCGTAATGATCACCTGCACCAATGAGAAACTCTATATACACAAGCTTACCCTGTGATGCTTTTCCAACGAATGCATACATCATGGTAGGAGCATTATTGGGTGTTCGTACCCAAAATCCTCGTTTATCTGCCAAAATGTGTGCAGCTTCTGTATGCGATAGCACTTCTTTGCTGCACTTCTTATGCTGATGTCGTTGGCGGCGCAACTGCTTCATCAGTCGAGCGAAAACTTTACTTGCTTATGCCCAAAAATTTTCATGAGCCCTCCAATTGCTTCGTCGCAAGGAGCCATCCGCATTTCCTGTGAGCGATACAGAGCACTTGGCTTTGTAGGGTCTTCAGCGAACTCATCGTACACTGTAAAGAAGATTTCTGCTTTGCCAGGGTATTGCTCTACAACACGGAGCGCCTGCCGAATATGCTCTGGCGTATTGCGCTGGCGCGATGTAACAATCTTGACACCCTTGACAAAACGTGTAGCAGCCTCGCTGATAGGTATTATCTCATCCACAACGATTTTCAGCGAGTCTGAACCATCTATCTTACCAGATACTACTATTACTGCATCCTCAACTAAACAAGATCGAAAGCGAGCATACGCTTCACTCCAGAGAATGCACTCAGCTTTGCCAGAAAAGTCTTCAAGCTGTACAAATGCAATTTCTTTCTCCTTTTTGTCAAGTTTTGTGCGAATACTGCTGATAATTCCACAGACACGAACACTCTTGCCTACCGGCAAACTTATTGTATTCCCAAGATGCAACGTCGCAAACGCCTCAACGTGCGGACGGTAGCGTTCAAGGGGATGTCCGCTGACGTAGAAATTGAGAAATTCGCGCTCGCGCTTAAGCTTTTCAAAGTAGCTCCAGTCCTGAACAGAAGGCAGTTTCGGTTCAGTTATACTGCTTTGTGTAGCATCGCCGAACAATGTATCCATGCTTGTATCGCTCTTATGACAGGCATTACTAAACTTGATGGCATCGTCAATTGCGGCGAAGAGCTGTGCTCGATGTCCAATCTTGAGCGAATCGAATCCCCCTGCACACACAAGCGCCTCAAGCGCACGTTTATTGACGGTTTTTGTATCGACGCGTGCAGCAAAATCAAAAAATGAACGAAATGGCGCTTCATTCCGTGCTTTAATAATACTTTCCACCGCCGCTTCACCAACGTTTTTAATTGCGGCAAGACCGAACCGAATTGTGCCAACCGAATGCGCTGAACGCGCATTTCCATTATACAGCTGATGATGCACCGCAGTCGGAATAGCAGTAAAGCCTGCATATGATTCATTCACATCAGGTGGGAGCACCTGGATACCGAAATATTTCGCTTCATCAATCAACGCAACAATTTTGTCGAGGTCGTGTAATTCTGCAGTCATGTTTGCAGCAAGAAACTCAGCAGGATAGTGTGCTTTCAGCCATGCAGTCTGGAATGCCAAATACGAATAGGCAAGTGCATGCGATTTGTTAAAGCCATAGCTTGCAAATTTCTCAATGACATCAAAGATTTCGCTGGCAAGCGCCGCGTCAATGTTGTTGACCTCTTGCGCACCTCTAATAAATGCCTCCTTTTGCTCTGCCATCAGCTTTGCATCTTTCTTCCCCATAGCACGACGCATAATATCAGCTTGTGCAAGGCTAAATCCCGCTAAATCTCGCACAAGTTGCATAACTTGCTCTTGATACACAATAATCCCATAGGTTGTGCGCAATGCTGGCTCCATAAGCGGGTGCAAAAGTTTTATCTCAGATTTCCCATGCTTGCGTGCGCAGAATTCAGGAATATTATCCATCGGGCCCGGACGGTACAGCGCATTCATTGCTGTGAGATCCTCTAAACATGTTGGTTTCAGCATTTTCAGATACTTCTGCATCGGTTCGGATTCAAATTGAAACACCGCAAGTGTCTTACCTGCACTCAGCATTTCATATGTTTTCTTATCAAACAGGTCTAGAGCATCAATATCAACTCTGACGCCATGATTACGCTCAATCATTGCCACCGTGTTGTCGATGATAGACAGCGTGCGCAAGCCAAGAAAATCCATTTTCAGCAGACCAACATCCTCTAAATCCTTCATATTGTATTGTGTGGCTATTCCAGAGTCCGATTTGTAGAGTGGTACGTAATCGGAAATATCTCCCGGAGCAATAACCACACCTGCCGCATGCAATGAAGAGTTCCGTGCAAATCCTTCAAGTACCGATGCATACTCTATAAGCTGCTGTATTTTTGGGTCATTCGATTCTCGTACCCAGCGTAACTCCGGAAGCTCTAGTGCTTCTTTCAGCGGTGTTACCTTACCAAGAATTGTTGGTATAGGCTTGGTAATTTGTTCTACAGTCTTCAGCGGAATACCCAGAACACGAGCAACGTCTTTAATCACAGCTTTTGTTGATAGCGTACCAAACGTAATAATTTGGGCAACAGAGTGTTCCCCATACTTATCGCGTACATACTGAATGACGCGTTCGCGCTTTTCATCATTGAAATCCACATCAATATCGGGCATTGAGATGCGGTCAGGATTGAGGAATCGTTCGAAAAGTAAGTCGTATTGGAGTGGATCTACATTTGTTATACCCAGTGCATAAGCTACAAGCGAACCAGCTGCAGAGCCACGTCCCGGACCGACACTTACTCCCATACGCCGTGCCGCATTGATAAAATCCTGCACAATCAGAAAGTATCCTGAAAACCCCATTTTTTTAATCACGCTTAGCTCAAATTCTACACGGTCTCGTACTTGCTGACTCGCTTGGCTATAATCTGCAAGCTGGTACCTCCGCTCAATCCCACGACGTGTCAGTTCCTCAATGTATTCATCGAGCGTTTGGGCAGAAGAGTCTGGAGGGATTGGGAATTCGGGCATATGTAGGTCTGTTGTAAGATGGACTGTACACTTTTCAGCAATTTCCAGTGTGTTTTCTATTGCACCCGGAATATGCCCTAGAAGCTCCACCATCTGGTCAGTCGTTTTGAAGTAGTACTCAGGTGTACCGTAGCGAAGGCGTGTAATATCAAGCGATGCAGCATGGGCATAACTTGCGTCCTTAATATGCAGCAGTACATTATGCGCCAGCGCATGTTCTTTTTTGATGTAATGACAGTCATTGGTCGCTACAAGTTTTAAGCCAAGCTCTCGAGCAAGCTTTGGTGCGTATTCCAGAACAGCATTATCGAACTCCAAAAAGTGATTTTGTACCTCCACGTAAAAATCTGCACCAAATCGCTCTTTGTACCAGCGTGCCTCATTTCGTGCAGCATCATAATCGTGCCGCACAAAGTGCGCTCCCAGTATACCTCCTATGCAGGCAGATGTCAGCACTAAACCTTCGCTGTATCGCTCTAGCACTTCCTTATCAATGCGCGGCTTGTAGTAGAAGCCTTCTGTGTGTCCAATAGAGCTAAGCTTCATTAGGTTACGATAGCCAACCTCGTTCTTCGCTAGAGCAATAAGATGATAGTAATTCTTCGACTTTGTTCTTCCGGCACTTTTATCGAAGCGGCTTCCTGCAGCAATATACAGCTCGCAACCCAGAATTGGTTTAATCCCGTATTTCTTGGCTTTCTTGTAGAATTCTACTATTCCAAACATAACACCGTGGTCGGTGAGCGCTACAGCTGAATGACCTTGCTCTGCAGCAGCCTTGAGAAGCGTTTCCGGTGTCGCTGCACCATCCAGCAGCGAATAATGGGTGTGATTATGCAAATGGACAAATTCAGGCATAATAGCTGTTGAGTTACGAAGGTATAGTTCATTCGAGATTTTTTCTCAAATCTAGTCTTTTTCACTCGTTTTGCCAATAACGAGCAGCGCCCTGCAGCGATGCTCGTGCAGGGCGTCTTGACACACAGAAACACCAAATATTCTTAGTCAATCACACTCACTTGCACATAGCTTGGATTGTCCTTGCTATGATACACTCGATGTGTCGCTTTGATAAAATCTTCTGCTTTTGCTTTGTAGATGTTGTCCACATAGCGCTGCGGATTACGGTCGAAGGCAGGAAACCATGTGCTTTGCACCTGAATCATAATACGATGTCCCTTTTTGAACGTGTGGAACACGTCTTGCAAGCGAAATGTTATTGGTGTAATCTCTCCCGGCACCATAGGTTCTGGCTTCTCGAAGCTTTTGCGGAAACGCGAACGCATAATCTCTGAGCGTACCATTTGCTGATATCCGCCGAGTATAATGTTTTTATGTGGCATATAGGGGTGGTTCGGCTCCCATCCAGGGTATACATCAATAAGCTTTACTACCCAGTCAGCATCCGTGCCTGTTGTCGCTACCTGCAGTGCTGCGGTAATCTCGCCACATAGTGTAACATCTTCAGTAAGAGTATCGGTCTGAAAAACGAGTACATCAGGACGTTTGGCAGCGAAGCGTTGGTCTTCGGTCATATAATTGCGCATCGTTATTCCAAAGAGCGTTGTAAGGTCTTCTGTGTGCGGGACGGGCTTTGCTGGGTCGCTACTATATTCGCTGAATAGTTGTTGGCTTGTACTATCCGGTGCTGTCCATGCAAGCTTTCCGCCGGCATGTAAGTACAGCTTTTGTTGGCGTGCCGCTTTCGGTGGATATTCGTTGAATGTGCGCCAAATCTTTTTCCCTGTATCAAACAAATATGCTTCTGGTAATCCTGTTTTCCCATCACCTGCTTCCTTCAAAAAATGCCGAAAGAATCGCGCCTCTATCTCGCGTTGATAGAACGTTGCAAGGCTATCACCAAAGTAAATATTGCTATGCACGTAGTGCCCACGCTCACGCGACCAGTCACCATGGCCGAACGGCCCCATCACAAGGATGTTGTATGTACCCGGGTTATTTTTTTCGAGCGTTTTGTAGATGTTGAGCGGTCCGTATAGGTCTTCTGCATCAAACCATCCACCAACCGTCATCACGGCATGCTTTACATTCTTCAAGTGCGGCAAAATCGCACGCTTCTGCCAAAACTCATCATAGTTGGGATGTTCAACCATCTCTTGCCAAAACACATTATCCTTGTAGAACCGCTCCGTGAGCATACTCAATGGTCCAGCATCGAGAAGGAACTGAAAGATATCGCGTGTTCCGGGTTGTACCATTGTGTACCATGGTTCAGTTGTTGGCTTTGTTTTCTGCACGCCAAAAATAGGGAATGCAAAAAAATAGCCGAGCGTCATTGCTCCATTGTGATGAAAATCATCGAAGAAAAAGTCGGCAATGGGTGCTTGCGGCGACGACGCCTTGAGCGCTGGATGCTGTGCTAATGCGCCAGCAATAGTATAAAAGCCCGGATAGGAAATGCCCCATTGCCCAACACGCCCATTGTTGTACTTGACATTTTTTATCAGCCATTCAATTGTGTCATAGGTGTCGGAAGCTTCATCGACATCCGTTTTCGCTCTCTTGACAGGAATGTGCGGAGTCATATTTGTCCACTTCCCTTCGGACATCCAGCGCCCACGCACGTCTTGATAGACAACAATATACTTTTCCCGCATCATCCAGCGGCTAGGCGATACAAGCTTTTCGTACTTGTCAGCACCGTATGGCTCAACACTGTAGCATGTACGCTGCATGATGATAGGATACTTGTTTTTCTCAGAAGCATCTTTCGGTGTGTAAATGGTTGTAAAGAGCTTTGTGCCATCGCGCATTGGAATGTACACTTCTGCTTTCGTGTAGTTATTGCGCACAAATGCCGAGTCCTCGCTAGCAGTTGACAGGAATTGAGCATACAGCGGTATATGCAAAGCTACTAGCGCAGCACTATACACACCAATACAGCAGAAAATCGAATACGTTCTACCTCGTTGCATAGCTCGATGATAAAAGTGGGTGAATAAAACTGGATGTAACTAGAACCTACGAAGTTCGTTGCATACGTAGTTCTGTATACCTAATCGCTCAAAGGTACGGTACAAGAAACGGCAAAACCGAAGTTATTTCCGGGCAGAACAGAGCGCCCTATTCCCCAAAGCAGATCAAGCCGGAAATGAACGAAATCCGAGAAAAACGATGGTATCCGTGATAGCCCTACACCAAGTTCGGTGTGTAGGTCCGACGATGGTGCAAACGCTTGTTCTCCGTATTCACTAAGACGCGGGAATGTGGCAAATGACTGCTGGCGATAGTAGCCAAGATTGGCAAGAATAGAGATATCAAGACCGCGCCCCTTCCATGTTGGCAAGCTCAGAGCGCGCCACAACATATCCGAACAATTATGCTCGATGTGCAGTGTACCATACTGCGTACCAGCAAGACCATTGATGGGAATCGTTGCTAAATCTGTTGGTCGTCCGCCAACGGCTAAACGCCGAAAGGCAATCCATTGTTCTTGCAACGGGGCATTATTACTGGCGTAGCCTAGATGCGTATACAGACGCAAGAACATTGGCGCATACCCTGTATAAAAGGTTGGCTGAAGAAACTCTGCTCGAACTTCGACTGTACCGAACAAGCCTTGCGCCTGATGATAATGACCAATTCTTCCGATAATAGCTCCACGCACCGTTGTTCGGGGGTCATCCAGCAGTGGAGGCGATACGATTGGGAGCAAAGAACTATTCAGCTGCATGTTCCATGTAGCCTCTGCCTGCAAGACACGATAGTCTCCGGCTTGAGCAGGAATATTGATGCGTTCATTTGCCTGAATCGTTGGCATGTTCGTGATGCTATACTGCTGTACCCCAAGTGCTGCATTGAACTGACCACTACTCATAAGTACCATAGCACCGAAACCGTCTTGACGGTAAAAATCGAGAAAATGCTGATAGAACATTTCCGTACTAACAGGCACTGCAGTGAATCGCTCGGTGATGAAGCGCCGGCGCTGCAAGGTTGCAAGATGTGCAAAAACCTCGCCCGCTACGGATAGAAATCCACTGCTCCACTGCGCCACATC
>JANWZB010000004.1 GCA_025055035.1 Candidatus Kapaibacterium sp. | reverse complement strand
ATATACGCATTTTGCTGCAAATCTGTGCGCAGAAAAGCATCAGAATACTTTTTACCCCGTGTGATTATGTCCTGCACACAACGCTTTCGTCGTATTATGCATTTATTCCTTGTGCAAGGAGCTGTGGTTGCAACTGTTCAGTACTTTGTATGCTTCGTTGAAAGTATTGCTCAGCGTTTCCCATCGCACAAGCCTGCATCGCTAGGCAGCGCAATACAGCAGCAACCGAAAATATGGCTCTCGCTTGATGTTGTTGAACATCAGTATAGTGCTGCTGGGGCTGAAGTTGGAAAAGAACGATATCGTGCTGATGTGGAGCTTCAAGTAATTGACAGTACAACCAGTCGCTCTGTAATAATCAATGCAGGTGAGACAATGCCATTGATGCCGAACCGTACATACTATATTTTGCTTCCAGAAATACCACAGTCGTATGGTATGACAACACGACTTGTTGGACCGCAAACACAACTTGTACGAACACCAAAAGTTGTGGGAAAAGACGATATCATGATCGAGCGGAAGTTTGTCTTGACAAGTCGTCCAAAGACGAATAGCGATATAGCTCGCAGAATGCCACCGCAGACTATGAATCGAACACCTGTAGGCGTCCAATCTCCCACGCTTCCAAGACCTCCGTATACAGCGCTGGATACCGACAATAGTGTTACTGGGGTTTCCTCTCCTCTGACACCAAATTTGAGTAGTCTCAACTATTATGTCATTCAGTACTGTTCGCTAAGAAGCCAAGAAGATGCAATGCAAGCTCGGCTGTTTCTGATGCGTAATGGTGTTCGCGATGCCCGTGTGGAAGTGTATATTGACGGCTTAGGTCAAACGTATTACCGCTTGCGCTCTGGATCATATCCTGATGCTTCGATGGCAAAGGCATTTATCGAGCAATCATTGTGGAAGAATCGTCATATTCTGGGGCTGAAGCAAAAACCTATTGTCGTTAAAGCTGGAGTATAAGCACAATGAAGCATAATGCTGGTTGGTGTTGTTTAGTATGAATGCTATACAAGCATACGCAAAGT
The DNA here is from genome assembly GCA_025055035.1 of Candidatus Kapaibacterium sp. Classification (GTDB taxonomy): domain Bacteria; phylum Bacteroidota; class Ignavibacteria; order Kapaibacteriales; family UBA4661; genus PH2015. The sequence goes on along the minus strand of JANWZB010000004.1, from coordinate 57,792 downwards.
GTCGACGTAGTTCTGACGATATTTTGCAAGATGCTGTCGCCGATATTGCATGATAAATCGTGGATGCTCCAGCGCAAGAATGCGTTGAAAAAACTTGTGCTCGTGATTGAGCTTGGTAAAAATTGTGTGTAGCTTTCCTGAGCCCAAACAGACTGCCACGTCGTGCCGTAGTCCCAAGTGCTGTTGCTGTTGGAGAGATGCGATAATAAAGTTTTTTGTGGCATTGAACAGTCTTGGAGAGTCATAAAAGTTACAGTTAAGAAACGCACCGTGCTGGGCTTGTCGAACAAGCCCTAGTGGACAGAGTGCTGTAAGAAAGAAGTTCCGGAAAAATGCTTCGGCACCACCAAAATCCTTGATAACACTCCACACATATGTTGCAGATAGTTCCCGATGCTCGCCAAGCGTGTTGTTGATTCCGCATTCTTCTCGTAAAATGACAGGGTCGGTAAATGAAAGACCTGTACATCCTCCTCCAAGACGCCCTGGATTGATGCCCCAAATAGAGAGGCGAGGAGTGTTATCTGCATAGTATCGGTTGCAAAACTGCTGAACACAACTGCGCACTTCTACGTGAACGTACGGGTTCAGAATGTGTATTCCCCGAGGTAGAGAACCGTTGAATTGTAGAGATGTGCAAAAGCTGTAGAAGCGGTTACCAAAGGTCATGGTACTAGAAACAATAGGCTTGAGTGGAGGAAATATCAAGTTCTGCGGCTATCTAGGCTTTACACGCAAGCATAATTGAATCTCAACAAAGCTACAACTTTAGTCTCAGAGGCGCGAGAAAATTTTGTAGTTTGCCAAGCGATTAGTCAGTAATTTTGCTGCACATTGAGCGCAAAAAACGAACAAGTGTTATTCTTTCACTGTTTGCAGGAGAACTGCTGCTATGAATAGTTTTAGCGTGAATAGTGTTGCCAATAGTTCTGTTGTTAAAGCGCTTATCGCTGAGTGTATTGGCACATTTGCAGTGGTGTTTACTGGTATTCTCTCAATACAGGCGGTCAATATCGTGCAAGCTCCCAATGGTGTAGCAAACCTTGCGTCTATTGGTTTATCGTATGGGTTAGCAGTGGCTGTGATGGTTGCATCGTTGGGGACGATATCGGGAGGACACTTTAATCCTGCCGTAACATCGGCGTATATGGCAACAGGACTTATTGCTCCTGCTCTAGGTATTTTATACATTCTTGCCCAGCTTGTTGGGGGAACAGCAGCGGGGATATTGATTGCGAATTTATTCAGTCAGCAAGCTGTTGGTGCTGGTACACCTGCTCTTGCGCCGCAGGTAACAGCTACAGCGGGAATTATTCTTGAATCTATTGCAACATTTTTTCTAGTTGCAGTTATCTTTGGAACAGCTGTTGACAAGCGCGCTCCTCAAAGCGTGTACCCTTTTGCGATTGGTTGTACTATTGCACTAGGTGTGATGTCTATTGGACCTTTGACAGGGGGAGCTATGAATCCTGCGCGAACATTTGGTGCAGCGCTTGCTTCTGGCATGTGGTCAAATCATGCTGTGTATTGGGTTGGTCCTATTGTTGGTGGGGTTCTGGCTGGATTGATATACAACTTTGTTCTCATACACAAACAGCAATAAGTATTTATGCCCTACGGTGTTATTCCACGATGTACACTGAGCTCTGTACTGCCTCTGGTAATGTATGGAGCGCTGCTCTGCGTATTTGCATGCACAAATACCAAAGAGAAGACCACTAATGGCATAGCAAAGCGCTCGTCGTTGCCAGTCATTAAGCCTGCACCAGAATTTTCAGGTGTAGCACAGACTGGAGGTCAGTTCCACAGCGCTTCGTTGCGCGGTTCTGTATGGATTGTGTACTTCTTTTTTACATCCTGTGGTGGTCCTTGCCCAGCAATGAATGCCCGTGTTGCACAGTTGCAGAAGGAGCTTCCCTCGCCACAGCTCAAATTTGTTGGTATTAGTGTTGACCCAGAAACTGATACACCGCCTGTGTTGTTGCGCTATGCTACCCGATATGATGCAGATTCGCTACGCTGGGTGATGCTCACTATGCCGTTGGACTCGGTCAAAGCAGTTGCAGTCAAGGGGTTCATGCTTGCTCAGGGTGCAGAGTCCGATCCAAATCTTCATAGTACGCGCTTTGTTCTTGTAGATACAAATGGCATGATTCGTGGATACTACAATGGCTTGGAGGATAATGATCTAGCAAAGCTTCGTACCGCAATTGCAGAAGTTCTAGCCGAGCACACACCATGAAAGTTCGCAGCATCGAATAATAGAGCAGGTATGGTGCCACAGTTTGCAACGATTATTCTTGATTTTGACTCGACGCTCGTACAGAGTGAATCCCTCGAAGACCTGGCATATATCGCATTACGCAACTCTCCTGACCGAGCAGCACGTGTGCAGGCAATTGCTGACCTAACAAATAAAGCAATGTGTGGCACTCTGCGGTTCGATGATGCACTCACTCAGCGCATTCAGCTTCTGCAAGCTCGAAAGGAGCATATAGAAGAGCTTGTGTGTGTATTACGACGTAAGCTGACACCGTCATTTATGCGCAATCGCGTATGGTTTCGGAATAATCGAGATCGCCTGTATATCGTGTCGGGAGGATTCCGAGAATTTATCGTGCCTGTGATGATACCATTCGGATTTAGAGCCGAGCATATTTTTGCTAATACATTTGTATTCGATGAAATAGGAAATATTGTTGGTGCGGATAGTACTAATCTGTTATCCCAAGAAGACGGGAAAACCAAGTTGTTGCATTCGTTGCAGCTCCCATCACCGCGCCTGAGTAGTGGTGATGGCTTCAGCGATTATCAATTGCGGCGTAGTGGTGAGTGTGATATGTTTTATGTCCTTACCGAAAATATCTATCGTCCCGATGTTGTTAAATACGCAGACCGTATTCTAGAGAGCTTTGACGGTATATTATCAGTGTAAGGTAGACGTAATCGGTATTTCTCAGGGAGCGTATTGGAAAAATTCTGTATTTTGCGTTCGCAAAATGTACACTCACCTCTGATTGTTTCACCATTGTGCAAGAAGGTATGGGTCGAATTTTTGAAAAGCGCAAGTACAAGATGTTTGCCCGCTTCGACAGAATGGCAAAGACATTTACCCGCATCGGCAAGGAGATTTCGATCGCGGTAAAGCTTGGTGGACCAAATCCTGATGCGAATCCCCGCTTGCGGGCAGCAATACAGAATGCAAAAACACATGCAATGCCCAAAGACCGTGTGGAGGCTGCAATTAAGCGTGCTTGTGGCAAAGATGCTGAGAATCTGCAAGAAGTGGTGTACGAAGGGTATGCACCGCACGGCGTGGCGTTGGTCATCGAAGCTGCAACAGATAATCCGAATCGCACCGTTGCTAACATTCGCAGCTACTTTAATAAGTTTGGTGGCTCGCTCGCGACAGCAGGTGCTCTGGAATTCATGTTTCAGCGTAAAGGAGTGTTCAAAATCAATCCAGCAGGAAAACCGCTAGATGAGCTTGAGCTAGACCTGATCGATGCTGGAGCCGAAGATGTTGACGTTGATGATGACGAAGGTGTTATTATCGCATACACGGACTTCGAAGGCTTTGCGAAAATGCAGAAAACTCTAGAAGACAAAGGAATCGATGTCCAAAGTGCTGAGCTTCAGCGCATTCCAAACACAACTATCACTCTGAGTGAAGAACAGATGGACGATGTTGCCAAATTGATAGAGCGGATTGAAGAGGATGAAGACGTACAGAATGTATTTCACAACATTGCATAGTTGCGTTATAGTGAAGCATTCTTAGCTAAGAAACAATCTCATAGCTTCAGACGATGACTTGTGTATAGTGGTCGTTGGTTTATACAGGCTATGTGGTATATGATTCGAACACTAGCCCAAGAGGTATTGCATAAAGGTATAGGCGTTGGCGTATGCGAGGCGGTGAAGTTCTTCGTCTGTAAGAAAAGATCGAAGCTGCTCGAGAATATAGGGGAATTGCGCTGAGTTGCGATGGTCGTAAAAGAAGTCCTGATTCCAGCGTTCTCGTGAGCTCGTGTCACTGTGTTCACCCGAAGGTGAGAAGAAGAAATCTGAGCCAAATGCTAGAGCATAGCTACCTCCTTGTCTAATTCCGTGGAGGATGTGCTCGTAGAGTACTTCAGGATGCGTGTGGTGAACAAAATCTCGGTAGAAATTAATACCGATAAGTCCACCACGCGCGATAATTTCCTGAGCAATACCATCGGGGAGGTTACGCTCATGGGTATAGACAGAGCGAAAATTAGAATGGCTAGCAATGACGGGTATGTCGAGAGCATGTGCATCAATGTATTCGATGACATCCCATGCTAGTGTATCGCTTGCATGTGCAAGGTCAAGAGCAATATTTCTACCGCTGATATACTCCAAGATGATTTCTCCATCAGGTTTCAATCCGACGCTAGGAGCACCATTGCCACCACCGAAGCGGTTTTCGTCATTATGGGTTAATGAAACATACACAATACCTCCAGTCGTAGCGGCAAGCTGCTCAAAAAGTTCTAACCCATCATCTAGTGTGTCATCTTCTTCACAAAATACAGAAGCATTCTCAATTGCTGCAGCAATCGTTGTGCGTGGCGAGGTCAGAGCATCTTGCCAGTTCTGAAGTTCCTCGATATGTTGTACATACTCAGGGTATGTGCTGAGAAGCTCGCAGAATGCAACGCTTTGGCGGATGCCGCTCTCGGTGCTTCCCGGCTCAGTTGGTGAAAAAAGCGCCATGATTTGAAACTGTACATACCCACGCCGTAGTGATATAAGTGAAGAGCCAATGTCGTCCGAAGAGAAAGGGTCAGCATCAGGGACAGTGGTCATATAAGATAATAGGTCGCAATGAAGGTCAAAGACAGGGAGCATAGTGTAGAAATAGTGATTCTACAAAGTATATAGTGGTGCATCCAAAAAGATGCAGCAATGCATAAAAATGAAAAGTTGTGTCTGTAACAAAAAATACATATATTTGCTGTCCGCACAAATACACAATCTATTTACCGTTTACGTACACTTCATCATGTCGAAAGTTTGCCAAATTACAGGAAAAACCGTACAATACGGAAATCATGTATCGCACGCGAATAATAAGACGCGCCGTCGATTTCTACCGAATCTTCAGAAAAAACGGATTTGGATTCCAGAAGAAGGAAGGTTTGTACGTCTTAAGCTGTCCACACGCGCTATACGTACTCTAGATAAAAAAGGCTACATTGCTGTCATGAAAGAGGCAAAAGCGAAGGGTCTATTATCCTAGCAATCTACACGAGTTCTTTGGTGAGAATGGTGAGAAAAAATTCCCTGTATCGCTCAAGCGATACAGGGAATTTTTTTATTGTGCATTCGGTCGAAGATAGTACACACTCGTTGTTGAGCGAGTTAATACATAATTTGCATGCCGAGTCGTAAGAACCATGTATTGACGGCAAAATCAAATCCTCGTAGGTAGCTCACAATATAGTTTGTATCTCCGTATCCTTCACCAGCAGCGGTGCGAGCAGGAACATATCCAGTACCTACTGGAGAACCAGCATCGAAGCCAAAACGTCGCACAATTGAGTATCCACCTTCAATCGAAACGTATGTTTTTTCAAAAAGATTATAGCGGATATTGGGACCGATAGTAGCATTGGCAAAAAACAGTTGGTTAATATCGGCAACGCGTTTGAATGAGTTATCGGAAGGGTCAGTGCGGTCAATACCAATAATGCCAGGTGCTCGACCAAGCTGAAACTGCGAGCCATTCAGGACGACGCTCAAACCAAGGTCCCACTGCTTTGATGGATAATACCATAAATCGAGCCGTGTTGGTACTAAAGCGTCGAGCAGTATTTCTGAAGAGGGAATCCAGTAGATATGAAGGAGAGGAACGCTGATGAGACGACCAAAGTTGCTAGTATTGTACACGAAGCCTAGACCCAGGGTAAGTTGCTCATTGAGGAAGTAATCGAGAAAAAAGAGCGGTTCGGCACGGAAATGAGAAATATCAATGTTATTGAGGTCAGAAAATAACCCTGCGCGTAGTGCTAGAGCAAGTTGGAATTTTTCGGAAAGCGTCTGGAGATAGACACCTTCGTAGTAGATTGCGTGTCCAGTGATAGAACCGTAAGTAAAATCTTGGGTTGTGGGGTTTTTGGCAATAGGGAATGTAGCAAAAGCATTGCGGTAGACCAGCTGATTGCTTAAAATCATTGTACCGTCGCGGTCGAGTTGTGTCTGAAAACCGCCAGCAAGGGTAAAAAGAGAGCCAGTAATGGTTGCTCCGTTAAACAAGCTTGGAGTAGCGCTCGGAATAGTGCGGGGTCCGAACACCTCATATCGAATACTCGCTTGCTCGCGTTGGGCGTAGCTTATGCCCAAGCTAACACTGAAGTATAATAGCATAAGTAGAAGGACACTACGTACAGAGCGATGCATCATACAACCTCCTAGATAGAGATGGTGAAAGAAAACAACACACAAGTTCTCTGGCGACAGATATTTAAGGTATTTATTCAGATTAAACCAAGCACTGTCAGTGAATTTCTAACTGCCTGAGCAATACGTATAGCAATATTGTGAATAAATGGCGTCCTTTCAAGAAAAATCTTTAGGTGTGCGCATTTCTGAAAAATTTTCTTTGCTTCTTACGCGAAGAGTGTATTTTTGCACTATCCTTCTACATATAATACACCGCCGCGTATCTTTCCTTATGAATGTAATCCACTTTCTCATTCCACGTGTTATTGTATTCTCAGGAGGAGCTTGTGAAGGCTAATATTCAACATTGGAGTATAGGAGCGCTTGTAGCGCTAGCTGTATTGTCATATAGTACAGTCCATAGTGTTGCCCAAGATGTTAAAGCAGCATGTGCGACAGTTGATAATTTGCTCGAAGAAGGTAAGGTAGCGGAAGCCCGCAAAGCACTTGATGCTGTGTATAATGCGGGCATTAAAGATTATGAATGGCTGTGGCGTTCATCACGTGTGATGTTGTTGCAGGCAGACTTAGAAAATGACAATGCAAAGAAAGAGGCAATGTACTACGAAGCAAAGCGCCTTGCTGATGAAGCGCTTAAGCTGAACCCAAACGGTATGTACGGGTATATTCGACGTGCTGCAGCATCGGGTAAGGTTGCTTTGACGAAAGGTGTTCTCGGGGCTGCAGAACAAGTTAAATCGGCTCGCGAAGATGCTGAGAAGGCAATTGCCCTTAATAATGCTACCCCGCAAGCTCTTGCAGCAGCCCACTATATTCTAGGGCGCACACACCTTAAACTCTCGGAGACAGCAAAAGCAAAGCGTATGCTTGTTGGTCTGGGATGGGGCAACCTTGATGATGCACTCAAGCATCTCAAAAAAGCCGTTGATTTGCGTGGTGACTTTATTATGTACAACCTTGAATATGCCAAAGCCCTCGCTGCGAATAACCAATTTGCCGAAGCAAAACAGTACGCTCAGAAAGCTGCTGGTGGCAAAGAAATGGAATCGGGTGATGCTGCACGAAAGGCTGAGGCAAATGCTCTGCTCAAGGAATGGGCAGCAAAATAGTTGTAGTACTTTGCTCCTTGTTCTCTGTAGTCTGTAGTCTTGCTGGCAGGCTGATAGGAAAGGTTACTCCTTCTTGTCAGCCTATTTTCGTGAGCAAACGTAGCAACTTTCTATTTGGAAAAGAACGGTTTTTGTTGTATTGTTGTAAGATATACTGTTATCAAAAACAGTAATTGTGCAGAGCTCATTCTTTCAGTAACTTTTGAAAACGTGTTATGGCGAAAAAAACTGCACGCGTGATTGTAACGCTTGAATGTACTGAAGCAAAAAAAGAAGGCAAACCTGCCTCACGCTACACAACGGAAAAAAATAAAACGAATACCCCCGACCGCCTTGAGCTGAAAAAGTATAACCCTTTTCTGCGACGCCATACACTTCATAAGGAAGTGAAATAAGCAAATTCAGTGCTCCGTACGCTTTCTGAATGGCTCCTTCTGAGAAAGGTAGGAGCACAAAAAGTACATGACTCTTAGCAAAAGCACAGAGCTAGTATAGTGAAAAATGGGAAACCGTCGGAATTTCCATATGGAGCTCCGACGGTTTTCTTTTGTAGTACTCTCTTCTCGACTATTCGTTGATGTTTTTTCACATTATCGTTATCGTTGCAGCAGCATTTTTTGGCGATAGACAGCGTAAGGTGTGTATAGAGTACACCAATAGATACCTGAAGGAAGATGATGTGCAGAGAATTCAAGAATATGAGCGCCTCGCTGCTGAGTGCCATGAACAAGCTCACTGACAATAGTGCCCAAAGCGTCGGTAATCTGCAGTAGAATAGGCATTTCATCGGCAAGTTCATATTCTATGCGGGTTGTTCCACTAAATGGATTTGGGACAGTAGCACAAAGGCGTGTTATGCCACCGTGTTCAGGTGCTGTGTGGTGAGTGTACATGTCGGGAGACGTAGGAGTTGCGAGCTGTGTCAGCAGTCCGCCTTGTCGTGCTCTGCCAGTAGTAAACGTCCATACAGGCGACCAATCACCATTGCGTAGACCAAACCGCGCTCGCACACGCCAAAAGTACTGGCGATTAACTCCAAACTCTGTAACAAGCCATGTAGTGTCAGTCAGCTGATCGTTGTTGAGGTACAGCAGTGTAAAGAGTGAGTCATTAGCAATTTGTATTTGATAGAGCAGTGCCCCCGGAACTCTCGACCAAACGAAGCGATTAGAAATTGGTGATAACCCTGTGGAGTTGTTGGAGGGAGCAATCAGGATAGGAACAGTGCTTGGCGGAGTAATCATAGGTGCAGCAACCTCAATATCTATCACCCGCACCACAGAAGAGTAGCCGTTAGAAATTGTAACAGTAATGCGTGCTCTACCGCTTTGTCCTTGTACTGGTGTCGCAATAATGCGGTAGCGATTATTACCAAGATCTTCGATTCGAACATTCTCTATCGGAACAAGAGAGGGATTAGAGCTTTGAATGGAGAATGTTAGAGGAAATCCGCTTGTATCAGCGATAGTGATGACCGCGCTAGTGCTTATTCCAGACCGTGTTGCAAGGGTGGAAGATGACAATGTACCGACGATAGGTGGCGGTACAACTGTCAGGCGAAAGCTTGTGTGGGCGCTTAGATTCTGAGAATTTGTTACTGTGATAGTGATATCGCTTGTCCCAACTTGATTCGGCATAGGAGAGACAACGAGTGTGCGCGTTGTGCCAGAGCCAAGAATCTGCAAAAGATTTGTGGGCTGCAGCCTTGTATTACTCGACTCTAGCAAGAACCGTAGTGTGTTGACATCCAGGGGATCATTCACAGCAAACTGTTGCCGTGCTGTTTGATTGATGCCAAGCGTGATGTTCCCAATAGGTGCAATGGTGGGTGGAAGTGGCTGTGGTACGACAGTGACAGTAAAGTCCAGTGTCGCTGTTTGTCCTTGCTGATTTATAGCGGTAAGGGTAATTGTGGCCACACCAAGCTGGTTTAGTGCTGGAGTCATAGTAATAGTCCGCATCGTTCCTGTGCCAGTAAGAAGCAGATTCGTATTAGGGAACAAAGCCTGATTGGATGATGTGGCTGTAATTCTCAGTGTGGACAAATTTTCATCACTGACGACAAACTGAAGTGATACGGGAGTATTGCGAAATGTCGTAAGGTTGACGATGGCACGCAGCGTCGGTGGTGCTGGGGGCGCTATAACTGTTGCAAGAAAGCTTGTTTGTGCTGTAAGCCCGAATTCATTCGTTACTGTTACAGTAATTACCGAGCTTCCTATCTGATTTGGCGCTGGTGTAAGAGTAAGAATGCGTTGTGTTCCCGAGCCACTCACAAGAATATTGGTTAGCGGAAATACTGTCGGGTTTGATGAAGTAAAAGTAAAACGCAGGCTTGCAAGGTTTACATCACTCACAGTAAACATTGTGGTTACTGGAACATTACGTGCAGTCGTTATTGAGCCAATAGAACTGATGCTTGGCGGGGTTTGGTTTTGGAAAACGGTTACTGGAAAACTTACAGCTGTTGAGAGGCCATTGATGTTAGTGACGGTCATGGTAATTGTAGCTGTACCAATTTGACCCGTTGCAGGAGTGATGGTCAAGGTGCGTCCCTGCAGCCCTTGCGTGCTAATGCTGATATTCGATGTCGGAATCAGTGCGGGATTCGACGAAGAAAACTGGAACGTGAGAAGATTTGCATTTGCATCTTCGACACTAAAGCTTTGACGTACTGGTGTGTTGATCGGTGTTGAAAGCGCGGGAATTTGTCCAATACGTGGTGGGGCGATATACACAATGCGAAATACACCAAATCCCGCAACGTTATTTTGATTGCGCACTGCGATGTTGATAATTGCTTCGCCTGCACGGTTTTGTGCGGGTGTAATAGTGAGTACTCTGTTGATTCCTGTTCCAGAGACTTGAATGTTAGCAGTAGGTACAATATCTGGTGATGCTGAAGATGGCGTGATGGTAACGGCATCAGGGTTGCCATCGATAATCCGAAAGGGCATAGAAAGTGTTGTATTCTGCGGTAGAACAGTGTCTCGCAATCCTTCTATAGTCGGAGGGTCGGTTGGTAAGACAACAAATAGTGCAAATGCTGTTGAAGCGCTCAGTCCTGCGTTGTTTGTTGCGCGGAGCTGCACAACGACACGTCCCCGTGTTCCCGGGTTCGGCTGAAGCGTTATTTGTCGGGATGAACCTGTGCCCGAAATGGTAATGCGCGAAGTTGGTAAAATATTGGGATCTGAAGTAAAAGTAAGCACACTGACGTTTTGTGCCCCAGAGATATCGAAGACATTGAAGAATGCCGAAACGGGTGTACCTGCTGCTGTGGCAAGGTCTGGAATGTTTGTGATTGTAGGAGCTTGTGCTGGAGAAGGCTGGATAACAGTGAATGGAAACGATACTCTGCTAGAGAAATTACTCTGGTTTGTTGCTACGAGCGTGATGACTGTGGTTCCGACAAGGCTTATACTTGGTGTGATAGTCAATGTTCGGGAAGAGCCAAACCCTCCGAATACTATACCGCTTGGTGGAACAAGTGCTGTATTGTCGGCGCTTGCTGTAACGCTCACAGTAGCAGGGTTTGCATCGGTGATAGTAAAGGGAATGGTAACTGGAACGCCGGCAGGTGTTGAGGTTGCAGGGATTGAACTAATACTTGGTGCAAGATTTGCCCCACCAACAGTAACACGGAATGACATTGAAGTGTTTTGTCCACCACTATTCGTTGCGACGATAGTAATCTGTGTTGTCCCGCTTTGTCCGGGAGTTGGTGAGATGGTTACTTGGCGCTGACTGCCACCTTGACTAATTACAATATTGTTATCGCTAATCAACGTCTGGTTATCCGAAAAGCCTAGCACTAAAACTGTGCTGGGATTGGCGTCACTAATAGTGATAATTAGCGAGAGAGGGGTATTGAGTGGTGTTGATTGGTCAGACACTTGACTAATGAAAAGCTGTTGTGCCGCGGCATAACCGGAGTATGCTACAAATGTAAAAAGCCACAGCATTGTTCTCACAAACTGTGGCATACTGGCGCAAGAGAACGTAGAGTGTCGCATAGTGTTATTCTCCAAAAAACAAAAAAGGTCGGAGAGATAGTGTGATAGGAACGCAGAATGACCATACTGCCCTGAGAAGCAAGAGCGAGTACCAAAAGCTTTCAAGGAACGCTGCTCCAGTGTTGGTTGCAACATTCCTTCTCGTAATAAGAGCGAAGAAAGCGTGTTTCGCAAAGAATGTCATAAGGGCAACAGTATTAGAAGCGGAAGTTGGCAGATACAAAGCCAAATGTTGGTTGACCGCTACCAATGTTGCCGAGACCCTGTCGCAGTATGCGGGTATCAGTTGTAACATCGAGGGAGAAGTTCCCAAAGACTAAACCAAGACCAAGAGAAACACCTTCAGACAATGCATATCCGAAGTATGATGGGAAGACAACATCACTACTCCGTGCTGTTGAGCTATATCCGGCGTATCCTGCCCGAAGGCGTAGCCAATCCACAACGGTGTACTCAGCACCAATATTCCAACGTGGCACAATTAATTCTGATGACACTATTGTTGCACCAATAACACTTTGGCTGGGCGGATTGCCGCCAGCATTACTCGAAATACTAATACCGCCAACAAAGAAGAACGGTCCGGTCGTGTAGTTAAAGCCAATACCAGCGTCAATTCCAAGAACGTTACCGTAGTACGGAGAGCCACTCTGAATAGCGTACAGATTTGCCATAGGGATAAGAGTAAACTCGCGAGAAATACGAGAGATATAGCGTGCGTTGAGACCAAGAATAGTACTGTTAAATCCTAGTGTCCCATTTGTTGAGCCGGGAATTGGTAGCACAACGCGGGGTAAGAGTAATGTACCCGACAAGTCGAGTATAGATACATTGTTTGTTGTGATAAGAACACCAGCATTAAAGCCAATCTGGGTGATATTTGCTGCAGGTTGTGGTCGAGGGTCAACGGCAAGTGGTGCAAGGGAAGTCGTTGTGAACGATACGCCTGCACCCATAGCAACACCGCCTTTACCATCACCTGTGTTGTACGTAACTTGCAATTGACCAGTATTGCGAGCGCGCAGTTGAGCAAAGCCGGGAAGAGGAGCTGGTCCGCCCGGATACTGATTTGCCAACCCTAAGAAGCTTGTCAAAGCAATGATATTGACAACGTCAGTGTTTACCGCACCAATTCCGGGAAACGATTCAAATGATACCATGCCGCCAACAGTAACACGGGGACTAATATCAAAAATAGCACCGATAAAAGGCCCGCCGAAATTGCTCAGTGGCTGAGAGTTCGGACCGGCAACAGAACCTGCATTCACAAATACTGCATTGCGATAGCGGTCGGCGTATGCTGGATTGATGGTGAGAGAATACGAATCGACGATGAAAGGATTTGCTGCGTATGTGCGAATGTCGCCACCCATGCCGTATCCACCGCCTCCCAATGCTGCATGGCGAGCTAACGAGCCAACTTGCAGTGGATGCTCAATAGATGCTAGTGTACTAACGCACAGTGTGCAATAGTCAATAACTGGTTGAGTTGGTCGTGCAACTACTGAAGGACGAGGTGTTGCAGGTGCTGCTGTACGCGGTGTCGTCGTACGCGGTATGCCCGGACGCGTCGGTAGCTGGCGTGGTTGCGCTGTATTCACACGAGGTGTTGTTTGCGGTGGATCGTTTGCAATAGCAGCAGGTGCTTGCTGTGTTGTCGCAGCAGGACGTGCGGTTGTACCTGTTGCACGATTTATTGCAGGCGCTCGAGTTGCGGGTGCTGTCCGACTAGGACTAGGAATAGGACGGCGCTGTACCTGACTCCATACCGTATATGACGCAAAGTAGAACAAAAGCGCCATACCAAAAAAAGTGAAACGTTTCATAGTACCTGCGTCTCCGACGTGGTTATTGAGAGTAGCTCTGTGTGCATTGTGCATCAAATAGTCTGATAATTTATTGTTGCTCAGTAGTTTGCTCTTCACCCGTCTGGGCACCTTGCTGAGTTTGCGAGATAATATTCGTGTCGGGAAAGATAGTAAAAACGGTCGTTAGTTCGTCGTCGGTGAAGAAGTTATCATCAATATCAAGGTCACGCAAACGCTTAAGTTTACCAAGTTCTAGCGGCAAGGTTGTGAGAGAGTTAGTTCGTAGGTATAGAGTGCGTAAGTTTGTTGCCAAACCAAGTGCTGCGGGAACTTGTGTCAGACGATTCTCACTAGCATCGAGAAACTCCAATTTGCCGAGCTTTCCAATTTCAGGAGGCAGCTTTTTCAAAAGATTTGTCGAAAGATTAAGCTGCTTGAGATTCTGAAGGCGGCTAATGTCGGGCGGTATAATATCAAGTTGATTCCCGCTGGCATTTAGCACTTGGAGCTTTGTGAGATTCCCTATTTCTGGTGGTAACTCTGAGAGCTGATTACGGCTCACGTTCAGATATTGTAGGTTACGAAAGCGCCCAATTTCTGGTGGGAGCTTCTTCATGCCGTTGTTTTCTAGATCAAGCTTAATAACAGCATCGGGGTTTTTCAGTCCTTCCTCGATGGAGGTAACGCCTTGCATATTTTCAAGGGTATCTTCATCAAGCATACCTGTAGGTTCGACGTTGAATGCGCTATTGTACGGCGCATTGGTATTCTGTGTCGTGTTGTTTATGCGTTCGGAGTTAGAGCGAGGCGAGGCTTCAGTGCGCCGTAGCATTGCGATTTCTTCTCGCAAGGCTTCATTTTCACTTTTCAACAAATCAACCTGATTACGGAGCACCTCAACCTCTTGAGCAAGTAGAGATTCATTCGCTGGGACACTTGCAAGATTACGCACATCCATCATCTGTGCTTGCTCGATTTCTCGCTCAATAGCAATCTGGCTGCCATATGGCATGCTAATGATACTGTTGTAGATGCGTCGTGCTGCAAGGAGGTTTGATACTGCACGGTCTTTATCGCGCAGGTCTTTGTATACAAGTCCTAGCATCTCATACGCAGCTGCCTGCCAGTAGAGGCTCTTGGTCTGCTTTGCGAGGTTGAGACCTTTATTAAGGAAGTATAGTGCATTATCAATATCACCACCTTCGCGGTAGGACATACCAAGCTTGATAAAGCGGGCACTGAGGTCTTTAGGATTTGTTCTGCGTTGAGCCAAACTATTGTAGTGTAGCAGAGCCATGACGAGCAATAGTCCTGCTGCACTTCCTGCTGCCCTCCTTACATAGCGGAGAAAGCGTGCATATCTCATAGCATCTCCATATTCTCATGTCGTAAAGGTAAAATGTCTGTCTATGACTGTCGCATAATGCGGCGCACATAATATAAAGAAATTCTGTTCTAAAGAATGAAACTGACTGGATAGCTGCCTACGAGTACGAACTATCCTGTTCCAAAACAAGGCAGTGTGCTCATATTCCACGCCTATAGCTACGGATAAGGAATAATGCCATCGTAGTACAATCTACGAAGTCTCACTGACACGTTGGAAGATATTAAGCAATTCGTATGCCATTTTGTGTATTTTGTGCATGCTTGTAGTAAATAAAAACCCGCGAGATCGTCTTCTCGCGGGCAGTGTTTTGAAGCAATACGTCAGTGAGAGGCTTAGCGTCCTATAACGAGCGTTTCTGTGTAGTGTTTGCCGTTTATCTCTATGGTAAGAAGGTAAGCGCCGGGCTGCTTACCATCAAAGTTAATGATATGCTGGATATGCGACTGGTTCTGAGTACCCGTATGTACATGGTGTTCGAGCAAACGTCCTTGAATGTCGGACACACTTATGGTGACAGCATCAACGGTGTTCACTGGAACATCAACACGCACCACCGTATTGCTAAGATATGAAGTACGAATACCAACGTCTGATGCTGCAAGGCGTGGCGACGGTTGTGGTGGCTCAAAAGCAAACACAGCAACTGTTCCGCTTACCTCGTACGAGGCAATAACAAGCGGGATGTTTAAGCGGTTCTGCGATGCAGGAATGAAGAGCAAAGCTTCTGTGCTTACATCGCCTGCAATTGGGCGTGAGTAGTCGCGTGTCGTGATGTACTGAACGAACTTTGGGTTGAAAGGATTGGTAGCGTTGTATACGATAATACCACTAGTACGCTCGAGACCAGCAAAAATGTACGTACTATCGCCTACTGTACCCACAGCAATGCCTTCGGGTTCAGGTCCTTTGTCGTCGCTGCGATTTTTGCGTGTAACGTTATCGCGACTCACATTGAAAGCACTTGGCAAAGCGCGAGCAGTGATTTGCTCAATCTCGTCGCCGCTATCCCAAACAAGCGTTCCTCCTCCATTCCAAATGGCGATAGAACGTCCTCCGGGAACATACAGAGCATCGAAATCACCATCGCCGTCAAAGTCTCCACGTGCGCGAGTAACATTCAAGCGTCCTAGGACCGTGTCTTGCTGAAGGAAAGCGCGATTAGGAAAGCGTGCAGAGTCCAGGCGTAGCGTACCGACACGTACTTCTTCATTATATGTTGCATAGCCGCGTGTGTCGCCCTCGTTCACGCTAGCAATAAATGTTTGCCTGCCAATTGTGAACGCTTGAAGAGCATCAGGTTGATACATCCCAAGTACGGGATAGTTCGCAATGTTGATAGTTGTTCCTCTGTCGCTTGCATCAAGACCATTACCGCGCAAAATATGGTATTTTAGTCCCATGTCGCGAATAGCAATAACACGCGCTTCAGCAATATCAATAATTGCCCACGCGTTGTTTTCTTGTAGAGTGACGTAGGCTATACGAGAATCTGGCGACACTGCAATATACTCAGGTTCGAGGTCTTGTGCTAGGGTAACAAGGCGACCAGGTGCAGCACCGGGAACGCTTGCTGTTGTTGTTGGTGATGGTAGGTGCAAAGCGTTGGAATCGAGCAGCTCTGCGCGACGACGACCGCCAACATTAAACTCATTGAAACGAACAAATCGGACATTTGCTTGTGTAATAGCTGCAAGGTTGACACGACCATTAGGGAGCAGAGGCAGTGTAATAATGCTCACCGAGCCTTCAGGGTCAGGCAGGTATGAGCCTGTTTCTGTTGGCTCACCCTCATTCGCTGTAAGAACCCTGCTACCATCCGGAGTAAACGTTATCATGTCTGGCTGTGCACCTACAACAACGCTGCGAGCTGACCGCAAAGCATCGCGAATGTCCGGGCTGCTAACATCAACAAACACAACACGCCCGCTATCCGTTTTGACAGCTTGAATCATTGCTGCTGCGAGAATTCCATTGCTGACAGCAATACTCGAAACGTCTGCTCCAAATGCCGAAAAATCGAGTGAAGCTTCAGTAACGGGCTGTAAAGGATTGTCGAGATTGACAACTTCGACACGAACATATCGGCGTCCGTCAGTAACCAGGCTATTTGCAATAAAGAGTCGCCGAGTTTGTGGGTCGTAGGCGATAGATTCACAGAGTCCGCCGGCGCCTTGTGGTGGAAGAGGATTTTGCCAGCGGGATAGAAAGCGTAGCTGTGGTGAGCCTGGTGTGGAAATACCTTGCGATGTAGGGGTTTGTGCCCACAGAGCACTGAACAATGCGAAGGACACATACAAGCATAACAAAGAGAAACGAAGGAGCATAGAACACATGAGCATGAATGAGTGGGACAATCACAGAGCTATATAAAAATGAACCGCTGCGATAATACGATTTTCGTAGATTTGTACTCCTGCAATTTTAGCACGTTATGAATTGATAAAGGTTGGCGTTTGTGAAACGTTAGCAATTCATAATACTATCGCCATGATACCTATAATTGACTACACGAAGTATCCGAAGCCACGCTCGCGTCATCACGTGAGTTCGAATCAGTACTTACCACGAGACCAAATTTGCATCGAGCCACGATACTATCCGCCTTTGCGACCACAGATAGAGTGGTGTGCGCATTTTGTGAATGGTCGAGCACCAGAGTATCTCGATATTGGCTGCGGTATGGGTCGATTTTTGCTCGAAATGGCTCTGCGTGAGCCTTCTGTTAATATTTTAGGGTTAGAGGTTCGTGAGTATGCGGTGCGTTGGATTCGTCGCGTGATTGACGGCGAGCGCCCACGTGGAATTTTGGGTAATGCAGAGGCATTGTGGTACAATGTTGCTAACGGTCTCCCGTTTTGTTCAGATGCCAGTATTCGCAAAATTTTTTATCTGTTTCCCGATCCTTGGTTCAAAAAGCGCCATCATTACCGTCGTGCATTTACTGTAGCCTTCCTTAACGAATGTGCACGTGTGCTGCGCAGCGACGGTATACTATACCTTATGACCGATGTGCCTGATGTAGATAGGTATCAGCGTGAGATACTGTGCCAGCACGGCGGGTTTGTTATCGAAGAGTGCTCTGATGATGCAGAATGGGAAGAAATACCTGTGCACACAGACCAAGAGGAATTTTGCTTGAGAAAAGGTATTCCCTACACCCGTATCCGATGTTACAAGCGCACTACAGAGCGTTAGCGTGCTGCTAGAACCGGACAGTGTGCTAGCTAGATAAATACCACTGTTTTGTTGCCGTGAACAAGAATTTTCCGCTGCATGTGGAGGCGCACTGCTCGCGCGAGAATGACCTTCTCAACATCGCGCCCCTTGCGAATCATGTCTTGAATCGAGTCTTTGTGGGTAATGCGCACAACATCTTGCTCGATGATTGGTCCTGCGTCAAGCTCGGCAGTAACGTAATGGCTTGTTGCACCGATAATCTTGACGCCACGCTCGTATGCTTGGTGATACGGCTTTGCCCCGACAAAAGCAGGAAGAAGCGAGTGATGGATGTTGATAATACGATTGGGAAACTCATGAACAAACTCTGGGCTGAGTGTTTGCATGTAGCGAGTGAGAACAATTAGCTCAACGTTGTGCTGTTTCAGGAGAGCAATCTGTTTCTGCTCTTGCTCGCGTTTGTTTTCTTTGGTAATGTGCATCAGGTGAAACTCTGCGCCGAAGCGTTCGGCAACGGGACGTGCTATTTCGTGATTTCCAAAAATTAACGGTACTTTAACATCCCACTCTTTCGATTCGCAGCGTGCGAGAATGTCGTATAAGCAGTGCAGATACTGCGACACAAAAAGAGCAATTGTAGGCTGAACATCAGAAAAGTATAGCGACCAATTCATTTGGTAGGGTGTTGCTAGATACCGTTGAAAGTACGTCCGGATTTCGTCGTCGCTGAGAGTGAAGCTTGTCATATCCCACTCAATTCGCATGAAGAATGTTCCTGTATCGAAGTCAACATGCTCGTCGAGGTCGATAATATTCCCTTGATGACGATATACAAATTCCGTAACAGCAGTGATTATACCTTTTTGGTCAGGGCAGCTTATTAGAATAATTGCTGCTCTCATATGCGGTGAAGCAATTGATGGCATAACAGCTCTCCTTTTGCAAAACGATGAAACAACGTCTCAGGAGGTGCTCTGTGCAAACGATGCACAGAATGACTACTAAACCATGAGAACTGCAAAGCTACAGAAAAAATGCGGACTATCGATATATTCTCGTTTTATACATGCAGCGTATGGTGTATACCAACAACAACAGGAAAAGCTTTGGCACATTTCTTGAGCGAACAAAAGCAACTACGAGAACCGTTTTGTTGATGTGTTATACTGATATGCGATATGGCAGCACCAGTGATTATTACGCCTAACGTTGGTCAAGAGTCCGTCTGGGATTATCCGCGCCCGCCGCGCGTAGAGCCATTTCATGGGCTTATTCGAGTGCGATTTGGTGGTGTGCTGATTGCCGAAACACGCCGAGCGCAGCGCGTGCTGGAAAAAAGCCACCCACCGACGTACTACATTTCTATGCACGATATTGCAGCAAAGTACTTAAAGAAAGCCGATGGTGAGTCCTATTGTGAGTGGAAGGGGATTGCAAAGTATTTCTCACTTGTCGTTGATAACAAGATTGCTGAAAGAGCTGCGTGGTACTATCCTAATCCAACACCAGAATTTGCTGTGCTGAAAAATCATGTAGCGTTTTACGCTTCTGCTGTGGATGAGTGCACAGTGAATGGCGAGCAAGTGCGTCCGCAACCCGGCGGATTCTACGGAGGCTGGATTACGTCAAATATTGTCGGACCCTTCAAAGGTGAACCCGGTACAGAGGATTGGTAGTAAATTTATCGCATACTATGCAGTACTAGTCTCGTCGAGGAAGAGATGTTGTTGAAGAAGGCTGTGTGGGCTCGCGCTTGAATAGAACGAACTCACTGCCCGCAGTCACTTCGGTCAGGTTGGGGTGGTTGCGCCAATGCTTGGCGTTAGAAATCTTGCAAACGTAGTATGCTGGCTTGTCGAGAGTGCCCTCTAGGAGCCATGCTGTAAAGTCCTCTCTCGTGAGATTATGTGCTGATGCTGCATTGGCAGGAGATTTTTTGCTGTAGAAAAGCGCTGCTGGGCTTTCAAATCCTAGCGTTACAAGGTACGCGTGCTCAGCGCCTGCACGCTTGTAGAACGTTAGAACTTGATGCTGAAGGTGCGCTTCAAGCTTGGGAAGAAATTGCACACAAGCTACGTAGAATATCGCAGTACAGATGATACTCATCAGTAATATCCATTCAAGATGGCGCCGGGTGAGCATCAATGCGAGAATACCGATAAGCCCTAGCATAAACACTGCTCCGATACACCAATCCCATAATGACCATTCGACGGGTACGTGCGTCTGTTCGCGAAACAATGTTGGGGAGAAAGAGTCAGATAGCCAGTTGGGATGCGTAGCAATCAAAGGCAGCCCAATCAGCAATACCGACCAAAGTCCACCTATACTGACAAATATGAACACTGTGTAGCGTTTGAGGTGATGACCACGGCCGACAATCCCCAGCAGGGTATATGCCGATACAAATGACAGAGGATACACAAGAACTGAGTAATCGAGCACTTGCAGAGGAAAGACGCCTCCGAACAGCATTACAACTGCAAGAAAGATAGAAAGCCACACCCGACAGTGATAGAGCGCATACGTATCTGCTAAATGCTTTGCCGACAGTAGTGTAACAAACGCCGAGACCGGAAAACATGCAAGGAGCATCCCAGCAAGCATTGTATACCGCAATAGTATATCGCTAAGGGAAGGAGTAGGAGAAAGAGTGGGCACCTGCGCTAGGAGGAATTCTCGGAAGAATGGAAGTCCAGTTGTGAGAAGCTCGGCGCCAAACCACAGAGATGAGACAAGGAGTACCACTGCGAGAAATACTGCACCTTCGCCGAAAGGGAAGGATACTGTTGTGCGCTGTGTCATCCAGTATCCACACCATGTGCATACTACAAGTAGGAGTATAGGAAAGCCAACACTCAGCACTGCACAGCCTGCGAATACTCCTGCGGCAATAATCCAGCCTAGTGCTCGTGGACTTCCTGTGCGCGGTGCATAGTACAAGGATAAGCAGCACAGAGCGAGAAGTGTGCAGAGATTGCCGAGAGGGTATGATACAGCGGATAGCGCGAGAGCAATGCTCACGAAAGATGCTGCATACAGTAGCGTCCACAAAATGCCGAAGCGCTCATTATGCAGGTATTTGCCTATAACGAACACTATAGGCATAGCGAGAGCATTGAGGACTGCATTGGGTAATCGTGCAGCATACTCTGTGACACCGCATGCTTGCATCGAGACTGCTTGTATCCAATGAAACAGAGGTGGAATACTCCACAGAGGCTCGAAGTCATACTGCATGACTGTGTATTTGCCTGTTACAAGCAGCTCTCGCGACACTTCTGCGCAAAAAGTCTCAAAGGGGTCGAGAAGGTGTGCAAGACTAAGCAGAGGGATAACAAGGGAAGCTGCAAAGCAAGCTGTGCAAAGAGCGAACATTGTGTCGCGCTGTGTCCATTGCATAGGAGCGTACTACAGTTTTTGAGCTTCTATCCAGATTCTGTCAGCGAGAGCAATAATCAGGTCTTTCTGTACAACAGCGTCGCGCCAACGCTTAGGGATTGCTTGTACCCCGTAGTATGCTCCCGCAATTTGGCCGTATACGGCACCGGTTGTATCGGCATCGCCACCAAGATTGACGGCAAGAAGAGCACCTGTCTCAAAGTCGTTGCTGCGGTAGAATGCCCAGAGTGCTGCCTCGAGTGTATCACCAACGAATCCATCCCCTGTGATGTCGTGAGGAGTGTCAGCACGAAATGAACCCGTAGCAACTTGCGCAATCTCATCACAGAAGCTATAGTCTGTCCAATCGTCGCCAAAGGGGTTATACAAGTCCGATAATACCTTATCCTTAGGATCGCCACGGAGAATCCCAGTAATAATCGCGCTCATGTACGTTGCTGCGTCGAGTGCCTGGACGGCGCCATGCGTAACTTGCGCAGAGGCACGAGCAAGCTCGATAGCGTCATTCGGTCTGTTTGCAAAGAACATCGGAATTGGCGCAAGGCGGCTAATAACATCGTTGTCTGCCCATTCGCGCGTTGTACCTCCGCACTCTGTGGCTTGTGTAGATTCAAACTTATCGAGCGCTATTTTCATCGTCGAGCTTAGATCAATACATGTTCCAATGCTTGACAAATAGCCCTCGCGTCGCCATTTGTTATAGCGGGTGAGTTGGTCGATTGCGTCGAAGCCTTTTTTCTCAAGCAAGCTTGCTGCCAAGCAAAGAGCCATAGAAGTATCATCTGTCCATGTACCACGACCAACATGCAGCGGACCGCCTGACGTCATATCTTTCACAGCAGGTGCTGAACCCCGTGGACGAAACTTCAAAGGTGCTCCAAGAGCATCGCCAACTGCTAGCCCGAGCAATGCTCCTTGATACTGAGAACGCTTGAGCTCTACACGGGGAGGTTCTTTTCTATGAGCCATACGTGTATAAAGAAAGCGCCAAATGGCAGTTGTGAGAGAAATCATTGCGCTTGCCAATACTGGCGGTGCACATACTGTACGACACTGGAAACACAAGTGCAAAAATACAAAAGTATCAAAGACACTTGCAAACGCAGTGCCAGATTCCACGCATGCCAAGACGTATAGCGTACATGTGATTGAGCTAGTACGTAGCTAGTACGTAGCATGAAAAGATTCTGGAATATGTGCAGCAGAGTTTCTTCACAAGACGTATAGCAGGAGTGGGGTGTAGCAGTATGGTCTGGGGGATTGAGGATAGTGTTGGATATGTGCCTACGGAGGAGCAAGCGCGTAGTGTATCGGCAATAGGAACGAAGGGGATATCGAGTATGATGAGTCAAGAAGAGCGAGAGTTTTTTGCTAGAGTTGCCGCACAGACAAATATTACTGCTTTTGATAGCGGTGGTAACAGCTACATTGTTGATGAGTATGCAACTATTGCTCAAAAACGTCCTGTCATTGTTATTACCTTCAACGAGCGTGCAAATATCGATGATTCATTACGGGTAGGTCTTATTACTAGTGCTCAGCTTGTACAGGAGCACTCTAGTAGCGTGTTGCTGAAGAATAATAGCTTGCTAAGTTTAACGCTACCGTACATGCGAGTTTAGTTTATCAACATAAAGATTGAGGATAAATGGAAGTTTGATGAGTTCCCATGGGATGGAACGAGTGAGTTTTTCTGTGATTTCTTCATTTATCGGACAGGGTATAATACCGGATACTATCAGTTTTGGGCTGATATACATTTGGGAAATATTCCCACGGGGAGTTTTTATCCTTATACAGGAGCCTTTCCTAGTTTTCCCGTTGGTGATTTAGGGGATGGTATCAACGCTCATGCCGAGTGCAAAGTTGATTGGTGGGAGGACAATGCATTTGTAGGAAAAGACATGTTTGATGACTTTTTGGGAATGCATCCTCTTTCAGCTACATATTATGTCGTCCATATGCTCACAGCATCATGCGGTGCACGCTGGTAATGTAGAAGCAAACTATTGGATTACAATTCAATAAATTCTTCAGGAGTTTCTCCTCGTTGTGTGTGAAGAGAAGAGAGACCCCTGTATTCCCTAAATCTTAATTTGGTACTACCATTCTTATGAAACCATTTGCATGGTCATACTGGCTAGCATCTACTACGTATATTTTAGCAATTTCTATGCGACATAGTATTCTATGCGACATAGTACGTTAGTAAAACTGGTAGAGGCGTTCTCTGTTCTCTTGTCATGGACTACATGTATGTATTTTCTCAGGAGCGAGCAGATACAGTATCAAGCAGTGATAGTAGTCATTACACTCAGCATAGAATGAGCTCTGGGATAGGTACAGCTCTTAGCGATGTAATATCTTATGATAGGGTAATTTCTTCAGTAACTGCATCGTATCAGTATTTTATGTCGGAAAATGTGTCCTTGGAGGCAGCCATATCTTTTTTGGGGTATACTCGCCACTTATCCGATGGAATAGGAAGCCATTCCAAAACAAGATACTATATACAGCCTCATTGTTTGATGTTCTAGTAAATTGGTCGCTAGTACAGCAGAGCATGAACAGTATAACACTAGGAGTAGGACCAAGCATGCAGGTATTTATTAATGGCATGGGGTCGTTGATTGGTGTGGAGCCGTTGATGAGGGATGTTATCGATTACATGTATGGTGTTTGTTCGCTTGGTGCTAAGATGCAGCTGGAGTATAGTTTTCAAATAAGCCGTAGTATAGATGTAGCATTTCGTGGCTATGCTCATCTACTCTTCTGGCAGTTTGCGGGTGAAGGTCTTCTTCGCACAGTCCCACTGAGTATTGTTCCACCAAGCCAAGGTAGGGTTATTGGCGCGGTTGCAATGCTTAAGGTGGGACTGTAACGACAGTGTAGATTATGTAACAGTGTGGATTAAATAAGTGCTTGCTACTAAGATATAAAACTTATATGTAGCAGTCTTGCAATTACGGAATCTTCCTATGCTCACGCTTGCAAGCGATGGTGAGGTTGCATCGGCGCTAGAAGCATCATTCTATAGCTAAGATGAGCGGAGCATTACACCAGAGCTTGTCACAAGCATAGGAGTACGTGGACATATTTCTCTAGCGGAATTTCTCTTATGGATAGCATCTGCGCGTAGAGCCGCGATTATCTGCTGTCTACAAAGTGTTGTCAGAATTTTGCTGAAAGCAGGATGATGGCAAACCCTGCATGGAATGTCAAGGGCGATGGTATCGGGTTATTCGTGGGAATGGCTTCTTCCAGAACCCCATTTAGAAAATGTAATTAACAGTACAATCGCATAGTCTGGAGTGCGATACCGAGAGCATTGCATTTCTATTATGGGTAGGCTAGCGTACGATATGTACAAGTCTTGTCCAGCGCTGGATGCTCGGTGTGTGAGATTCCACTTCGCAATAGTATGCCCCAGAATCAATACCGACAAAATGAAGAGTCAGCTCCCATGTTCCCGCACTGAAGCGTTGGGAAGGCATAGAAGCAACAGTTGTACCGAGCAGAGAAATAAGCCGCACAGCAAGATCCTGCTCTTCTTCGGTATCAATGCGCAGTGTGAGGTGGTTATGAGCCGGAGTAGGGAATACAGATACACGCAAGCCTGATGAATGCCGGGAAGCATGGATTGTCGTGCTACCGTAGCGCGGTGTAAGGCGAGCAGTAATATCACAACGTGTTCCTGCAAAACGCCCTGTGCTTAGTCCCTCGCCGCTCAGTGCAATGCGCTCAGTAATGCAGAAGCGCGTTATAGCTATGGTGTCCCGATACAACGCAACAAGAGGCGGCTGAAAGCATATTCGAAGCAGTCGCATTTCGCCGGGAGGTATGATAAGTGGAAATTGCGACAGCGGCAGTGAAAATACAGTATTGTGATGGATGTATGGATAGTCGAGTACGAATGGAGCAATCCCTGTATTCCGTGCATAGAGAGTTGCACACGTGAGCGATGATGCTTCTGTAGCAGCAAAGCGGTACGTATGCTGCGTGTATTCGGGGGTATCCGAGACGTATGGTTGTAGGACACCTGAACTTGTGTCGGGATGTGTAAGAAAACGCAGCGTAAAGCCACGTATTGTGTCGCGCAGAACAACAATATTACCCACAGAGTCGCGAATGCGTATGTGATAGACTGCATCAGCACGAGGATTGACAACAGTTAGTACAAGGCGTATAGGACGCTTTGTGCTGTCAGGTACAAGTGCTGCTACACCAATAAAGCTTTGCTGTGCTCGGAAATTTGAGAGCGATATCTCAATGCTTTCTATACCAGAATCAAACGTGCGATTGTCTGAAGTTTCGAGAACAACAGTGCGATTGCACGAATCGCTCGTAAGTGCCACCGTTGGAGGAAAGCGGTCAGCAGCGGCTTCGATGTAAAGCGCAAGAATTGGACGCGTGATGCAGCCATTAGAAATCACCAGCGTATCAATGAATACACCGTCTTCATCGGTACGAAAGCAATACTCAATAGTGCCTTGCGAGCTTGGCTCGATGTGCAGAGGTTGCTGCATGCGTGCAGAGAACTCGCGTCGTCCCTGAGCAAAGCTTACATGCTGAATTGTTTGGTGTGTTGAGCCATAGTTTGTTACTAGAAGCCGAAAGCAGTATTCGCGTCCGGTAGCAAGGCGTAGAACACTACGAGCACTGCCAACGCTGCGAGTGCGTACTGTCGGGTCGCGATGCACAGTAAAGCCTGGAACAGTAATGCGCTGCACAGTACGCAAGTCGAGCGAATCGACAGCAACAATCCCCAGTGTGCCATCTTCAAAAGGATTGAGCAAGTCAGCATGAAATGCTAGAGAATCAGCAGGGCGAGGAAGTGTGCCAAAGCGAAAGGCAATATTGCGCTGTGCAGACCAGAGTGTATCGTAAAAGAAAATCTTGGAGTCTGTATAGGTGCTGTCGTATATCATGCCCCGAATTCCCGTACATGTGCGCTGGACGACAATCTGTGGAGGACGAATGTCTGTCTCGAAGCGTTGTCCGCCGATGTATCCATAGGAGTTCGCTCTGCCATACCCGGCAACAGTGATGCCAAACGTCGTATCGGCAGTGATGCTATGCGTTCCCTCGCTAATTGGGATAGTGCTGTAGGAGTACTCAGAATGACTAATGCGCTTGAAGCTTTGGGGAGGAAGTGTGCGACCGTCGAGGGTAACTGTCGTTGCTCTGGTGGAGGGGACAATAATGGTAACGTAGTGTTCTTGAAAGGCAGGTTCGAAGCGATTCAAAGCATTTTGTGCAACCTGTACCCCTTGGACACAGGTAAAACGGTAACGATTGAGATACTGTTCGACAGGTGGTATCACTGCAAGAAAAGGGTCGCCAATACTGATATTAGCACGCACTCCTGCACTACTGCACTTGTATCCTGCTATCATGCTTGGCTCCGAAGTAGCGATAGAAGCTTCCGTCGAAATGATCATTTCGTAGAATGTTCCCGCCCGCAGTGTTGCAACTGTAGCACCATTAACCGAGACAACAGTATTATCATATGCGGCAACAACACGGATTCTATCGCAGCCAAAATCAGCAGTGCCGAGAGTAGGTGTTGGATAGGGCACTACAAGAGCTGTTTTTCCCCAGACTTCAACGGGAAGCATCTGCTCAATCAGGTAGTCTCGCGATGTTCCGACGCCAATCGGTATTGCGGCACGCTCATGCCCAGCATAGACAACAAGTGGCTTCGAGGAGAGAATCCGCGATCCAGTATAGTCCAGTTGAGCATTCTCTGCTTCGAGAGAGTTCGATATAAGGTACGTTTCGCCTTGATTGAGTGTGAGAGTAAACGGCTCGATAGATGCTTTGTCCCAGACGCGTGCTGTGGGGAAAATATGTACAACAGTACTGTCCTCTACAGCGAGCACAGCAAACTGCGACATTGTGGATACGACTGTGTTTACAAATCGCCCTTGAAAAACAAGGTTGCTGGGGTATGAGGTAATAACGTATTCGCGCCCCAAAACATCGGTAGGAAAAGCAAGAAAAGCATCGCTTGTTGTGTTGGCAACGCTTAACCCATACACAGAAACCTCTTCGTCAGTAGTAATGTGAAAGCTGCGACGTGCGATAGTGTTCCCCTCGATTTCTAGACCTTGCACCGGCAGTTCTAAAGTGTAGATATCTTGTGCA
This sequence comes from Candidatus Kapaibacterium sp., assembly GCA_025055035.1. Taxonomy (GTDB): domain Bacteria; phylum Bacteroidota; class Ignavibacteria; order Kapaibacteriales; family UBA4661; genus PH2015. The sequence continues at coordinate 30,314 of JANWZB010000004.1, read as the reverse complement.
GCAACAGTAAAAGTCTCTGTGCGTTTGTTTCCATATTGCCAAAAGGTAATAGTGCCGCGTGTTGGGCGTTCTGCTGCGATGCTGATATACAGGCGGTCGAGATTGATATTCGTTTGATGGTGATTGCGTGGGAAGCCAAGCCAGAAGTCTTTGCCTTTACTGTCTTTAATCATTTTGGGTGATGGGGGAATAACCTGAGAGTGCAGTATCGACCAACACACTGCTATTGCCACTAGGGCACAATTTGTCATAGAAGTAACGAATATAGAAGAAGTAGTGCAGTGTTTATGCATAGCATGCGCAAAGAAAAAGAACAGGTGGGGAAATACGTCGAAACAACGTAAGATACTACTGTGCCGAATGAAAACCAAGTATGTAGCAGTGCTATTGCAAAGAACCGTTGTAGTGTGATGGTACCCGCACCGCGTTGCTGTTGCTATTGTGTCCACAATTTCGCTCTTGCATGACGTGGTTTTCACCCGTATTTTTATGCACAGTTGCACAACAAAGTATTCAAGATATGGTGCGCGTGTATGGAACATGTTCAAACGCTCTCTACACTTCGTGGTCGTGCGATACTCCGCGATATTGTTCGAGAGCTACGCTATGAGAGGCAGGTAAGTAGCATAACAACGCTTGTTACATGCTGGCGCTTATGTACATTTGAACGCGAAGTGTACCGATATAGCAAGCAGCAGGTAACAGTAATTCACGCTCTAGGCATATTGCGGGGTACATCGCTGTGGTTACAGGAAGTTGTTAATCGGTTTTATTTCTCAACTATTAACTCCCTCGTATATTTAGGTGCAGCCATTCTTCTTGTTGTCGTCAGTGGATACCGCTTTACTGATCGCATCGATGTTCGTATGGTGATTGCTGGGGTCGGAATCGAAGCGTGTATGCTATTTGTCTTATTTGTCGTGATGTTTTTTTCGCCGTTGGATGATGAAGGGGAAGAGGAGCGAAACGAGACTGACGAGATGCGAGAACTGATTAGTGAAATTGGCGATATTGCTACAGATTATGCAAGCGCAGGAACACGACTCGAGGCGGTGACGGCAGCGCTTTCCGATATTGTTGCTCGTCAAGATGAGCTGTTAGGAGCGGTGAACGACGTCGCTCGTGCAGTGTCGCTTGCAAGTACTCCACAACCAGAGTTTATTGAGACAATACGTCAGACTAATCTTGCGCTTCAAGCCTTTCATGCAAATGTTCAAGCGCTGGTTGAGGCAACAAATCAGCTCCGCCGTGAGGAAATTCAGCGTGCTGTGCGGATTGAAGTGGAGCGCATACTTGAACAACGCTTACGCTAAGCACGCTTTGCATATGTATGACACGACTGGTGCTCTGCAGAAACACATTTGGCAGTCAGCATAAAAATTTCTACCTTTCACAAAAACTTCTGTTTCACTGATGTCGGTACAGCATGAATAGCGCAAATGCCTTTGGCACGATGTATAGCTTTATCACCTTTGGGGAAAGTCACGGTCCGTATATTGGCGTTGTGATAGATGGCATTAAGCCTAATATACCAATCGACACAGAAGCCATTCAACGCGATCTTGACCGTCGAAAGCCGGGACAAAGTAGTGTGACGACACCACGCAATGAGCCTGACCAAGCGCAAATAATAAGCGGCGTATATAATGGCAAGACAACAGGTACGCCAATCTGCATTCTTATTAAGAATCAAGATCAGCGCTCGAAAGATTATAGCGATATTGCAGAAATCTTGCGTCCGGGGCATGCTAGCCATACCTACTTGCAAAAGTATGGTGTGTTTGACTATCGTGGCGGAGGAAGAGCAAGCGGACGCGAAACTGCACTGCGTGTGGCTGCTGGGGCAATTGCTAAGCAAATTCTCCAACAGCAGCATGGTGTGAAGATTATTGGCTATACGCGGCAAGTTGGTTCTGTGCGTTCAGAGGTGTCAACAGATGCTATCGATAGCGAGGTGATTGAAAGCAATATTGTTCGTGCACCTGATCAAGAATCAGCTGAGAAAATGATTGCACTCATTCATGAAGCACAGGCGGATGGAGATTCGGTTGGAGGAATTGTGGAAGTTGTTGTCAAGGGCTGCCCGCCCGGACTTGGTGAGCCGATTTATCACAAGCTTGATGCCGACCTTGCTCATGCTCTGATGACGATTGGTGCGGTGAAGGGGTTCGAGGTAGGCAATGGATTCGGTAGTGTTCTACTGCGTGGGAGCCAAAATAACGACCCGTACTACAAAGATGAGCATGGAAGATTTCGTACGCTTACAAACAACGCCGGTGGCATTTTGGGGGGTATTTCTAATGGTGAAGATATCATCGTGCGTATTGCTGTGAAACCACCATCATCCATTACAAAGCCTGTGAAGACTGCAAATCGTAACGGTGAGATGGTTGACTTTAAGGTGGAAGGACGGCATGACCCTTGCATTTGCCCCCGTGTTGTGCCAGTCGCTGAAGCGATGGTAGCGCTCGTGTTGCTCGACCACGTAATGCTGCAAGACCGTATTGCTACGAGTTCGAGCGAAGAACGCATTCGCCAAAAGCTTGCTGTGCTCGATACTGAAATGCAGCTGCTCCAAATGCAACGAACCCTGTATGAACAAGAACTCACTGTTATGCAGCAACAAGCTCATCCATGCAATGATACTGTACTGCATGGTATACGGCAGACAGAGTAACGTCTATTGTCTGGCATAAGTGCATCCGCTTTCAACATTCCAGCAGAGCATTATTTCCTTGATACGTGTGATTACATTGGTACGTTCGTTGCATTCTTCTACTTTTCGTCGGCGTTTCTGGCGCGAGCCAGAACTGTGTGCTGCATTTGAAATGGCACGGCGCATAACAGCTCACTATGCAAAGAGCTTTTACTTTGCTGCAAGTATTCTCCCAGCAGAGCGCCGGTGGGCTACGTATGCAGTGTATGGCTTTTGCCGCTATGCTGATAATCTTATTGATGCTCCACGAGGACGTACACCCGAAGAACTCTATGCCGAAGTAGAAGCATTACGCCAAGAGTTACTCATCTGTTATCGGACGGGGGAGTCCGAGCACCCAGTGATGCGTGCATTTGCTCCTGTTGCGGTAATGTACGGGATTGACATACGCTATGCACTCGATTTGCTCAAAGGCGTAACGATGGACATGGAATATTCTCGCTATCAGACGTTCGACGAACTCTATGTGTTCTGCTATCGTGTGGCATCGGTTGTTGGATTGATGATGACGTCTGTATTAGGCTATAGCGACGAGAGTGCTTTTGAGTACGCAGAAAAAATGGGTGTTGCAATGCAGCTCACCAACATTCTGCGCGATGTACAAGAAGATAAAGCTATGGGACGTATCTATCTGCCACGCGATGAGATGCAGCGCTTTGGTGTGGATGAGAACGACATTTTGCAAGAACGATTTTCTCCAGAGCTGAAAGCAATGATGCAATTTCAGGTAGAGCGTGCACATCACTATTACGATGAAGGAGATAGAGGCATCAAGCTACTGACCAAAGAATCACGGTACGCAATTGCAGCTGCAAGTAAAATATATCGCGGTATTTTGCGCAAAATTGAAGAGCGTGGCTACAACCCTTTTCTAGGACGAGTATTTGTTCCACCAGCAACGAAGATGAAACTTCTCCTGCAAGAGGTTATTCGGACAAAGCTCTGGGGATAGTATGTTCCTACATACATTCAGGAAGATACAGAGGTTTTGCCCAGAGTGCTGTCGTACCTATTACTCCACTATTCATTGTTCATGCCTTAGTTCCACCCTGTGATATCACTTCTGAAAAGAGGAGAATGCAGATATGAAACACTCTGTGAAGCCATTCAAAGACTGGAGCATCTTTGCAAAGATTGTACTAGTTGTGGTTGTTACCATTCTTCCTCTGATAGCAATCGAATTTGCAGTGATTGTACCGACTATTGAGCGGCGATTATACGATGAGAAGCGCGATGCTGTGCGGCATCATGCAGAAATTGCCTATTCGCTTGTACAACATTATGCTACACAAGTAGATTCGGGCACTATGAGCCTTGAAGCAGCACAAGTAGAAGCAAAAGAACGCCTTCGCTCCTTGCGGTATTCTGGCAAGGAGTACTTTTGGATTAATTCTCCAGACCTCAAGTTTGTGATGCACCCATTTGTGCAGGAAATTGTCGGAACAGAGTATTGGAAAGAACAAAAGTTTGCATTTGTTTTGCCACTTGTGCAGCAAATTGTTGATGTTATCCGTACTAACGGTGAAGGATATGCCTACTACAGTAACAATAAGCCGGGCGAGCCACTAGGGAAGCGCTATCCAAAGATCTCGTATGTGAAGCTCTTCAAGCCTTGGAACTGGATTCTTGGTACAGGAATCTACGTAGATAGTGTTGAGCGCGAAGTTGTAGCGTTGCGCTGGAATGTTGTGTGGATAAGTAGTATAGGAGCAGGTATTGGAGTGATGCTGGGGCTGCTTGTTGCACGGCGCTTGCGGCATTCTATCCGCAATATTCGTCAAACAGCTGATCGTATCAGAAATGGGGATTTGAACGCTGAAGCAGTGGTAGTATCGAACGATGAGTTGGGAATACTTGCACAAGTGTTTAATCACATGGTACAGCGCTTGCGCACAAGCACGCAAGAACTATATGAAGAAAAAGCGAGCATTGAGCACAAAATTGCTGAGGCTGTTGCTGCATCGGAGCAGCAGCGTATGTATTTGAGTGAGTGCGTAGAAACAATGCTGAGCGAAATGAATCGCTTTGCCGAAGGCGACCTTACTGTACGCTTATGCTATGTTCCACAACGACGTAGCATACAAGCTTCGAGTCATATTGATAATGTTATTGAGCGGCTGTATCGTGGATTTAATGCAGCTATCGAGCAGGTAGAAATGATGTTCCACGACATGAGTAGAGCAATCACTGCAACAACCAATGCAAGCCATCAGGTTACAAAAGGAACACTGCACATTGCTGAAGCTATGCAGAAACAACGCACACAATCGGAAGCAATGGTGAAAACGATAGAGCAGGTATTGAATGCAATTCAAGCAAGCGGTATCGAAACGCAGCTTGCTGCACAAGAGGCTCTAGAAGCAGGCGACAGTGCACGAGCAAGCGTGGCAGTAGCGTCTGACATGATGAAGACAATTGAAGCGTTGCACACTGTTGTTACTGCATCGGCAGAGCGCATCCGCTCGCTTGGAGAAACAGTGTCGCAGATTGGTGCAATTGTGGATACAATCAATGGTATTGCGTCGCAGACGAATCTTCTTGCGCTGAATGCTGCAATCGAGGCTGCTCGCGCTGGTGAGCAAGGGCGCGGGTTTGCTGTTGTTGCTGACGAAGTTCGCAAGCTTGCTGAAAGTACAGCAAAAGCTACAAAGCAAATTGCTGCCAGTGTTCTGCATATCCAGCATGATACCGGCGAGGTTGTGCGCTTCGTTGAGCAAGGGCTACAGAATTTGCAAACAAGTTTTGAACGGGCTTCAGAAACGAGCAAAGCACTGGAAGGTATTATTCAGAAATCTCGCAGCGTAGCTTCGAGTATCCAAAAAGCTGCACAAAGCGTGCGTGAGCAAACACAAAGCTCCCTCACGATTAGCGACACGGTCTATGCAATCAATGAAACAACTGTACATGCCACAGAAACTGCTACAGGGATAGCTGAATCAGCTGAGCAATTAAGTCGTTTAATGTCCGAGCTTGGGCATATGACGCAACGATTTTACATCAGTAATGGACGGTCATAGCTGGCTCGTTGCGCTTATATGATACAAGAGCAAAGCGGTGTACTACAATTTTCGAATCCTATACATTCTTTCCCACAAAAGCTTCCATGAAGATTGTTCTTGGTATTAGCGGTAGCATTGCGGCGTACAAAGCGCCTTTGATTGTCCGCGAAATCCTAAAGCGGGGCGATATGCATGATATTCGCGTTGTCATGACACCATCGGCGACACGGTTCATTCCTGCAATCACGCTTCAGAATCTTACAAAATACCCTGTTGCTGTAGAAATGTTCGATGAAGAGCAGCAATCAGGAGGGTCGTGGCACATTCACCTGGCGCGGTGGTGCGATGTAATGATGATTGCGCCTTGTTCTGCAACAACACTTGCAAAACTGGCGCATGGTATTGCCGACACAGCACTCACAGCTGTTGCACTTGCCCTACCTCATGCAACACCGCTGCTGCTTGCTCCTGCTATGGATACAGAAATGTGGGTACATCGTGCAACACAACGAAATTGTGCGATACTTCAGGGCGATGGTGTACAGATTGTCCCACCTACTGAAGGCGAGCTGGCAAGTGGATTGGTTGGACTTGGTCGTTTGCCTGAGCCACATCTTCTTGTGGATATACTCATGCAGTATGCTAGAGGACAGTACACAACACCTGCTATATCCCCTTCCCCGTACGATCTATTCGAAGAGTACAAACAGCGCTTCGACATGTATGCGCATCGACTCTCGCAAGAAGCTCCAAAGCGTGGAACATCTGCTGTATCGTCGGCTTCACAGAGTGATCAAGGAGCATCTCAAAACAATGACACATTACAACAAGCACTCGAAACGCCCGTAATATCCTTGCAGGCAGGCGCTGAGGCAGTACAGTTCGATGCAGAATTAGAGCTCACGAAACTCAAACAGCAAAGATGTGGTGAAACCGATAGCAATAGGAAAACAACTCCGCTTGATACTAATAATCCAGTGCCGCTCCTTCTGGCTGGAAAAACAGTACTGATTACAGCGGGACCGACTTATGAACGTATAGACGATGTGCGGTTTATTGGCAATTATTCATCGGGGAAAATGGGTTTTGCTTTAGCAGAAGAAGCAGCACGCTCTGGAGCCGATGTTACGCTGATTGCCGGACCTGTGAGTCTTCAAACCCCTATGCATGTAAAGCGTATTGATGTGGAGTCGGCGCGAGAAATGTTCGACGAGGTGATGAAGTATCGTGCGGAGGCTGATATTATCATCCTAGCAGCTGCTGTTGCAGATTTTATGCCACAAGAACAGCGTGTAGGAAAAATCAAGAAGGAAGAAGTTGGCGATACGATGACGCTCCAGCTCACAAAAACTCCTGATATTTTAGCTGCTGTCGGTGCTGTAAAAGCGGACAAGCAAATTGTTGTGGGGTTTGCATTGGAAGCACAGAACCATCTGGATAATGCTCACAAGAAAATGGTGGCAAAGCATGCAGACATGATGGTTCTGAACGCTCTTGGTAAGCCGCAAAGCGGCTTTGGGGCAGATGATAATACTATTACTATCCTGACGCCCAACCAGCCACCGCGTGACTTTCCACCAATGCCAAAAACAGAATGCGCTAGAGTTATTATTCGTGAGATTGCTGCGCTCGCGAGCGGTTAACAGACGGTAACAGCATGCACAGTACTTCACCATCAATCTGTTCGAGCATCGTGTGCGTATGCACTTATGGTGCAGAGATAATGGGCTGTTGCTGGTGCGTGAGCGATGGTCTGTAGTACGCTACTGATTGTCTCAAAACCAGCTACCGCAACGAAGTAGAGATAGGGGAGTGCTCGCTCTTGCAGGGCATTGTGGGGGAACAAGAGTGTGGCAGCTTTATGCACTTTGTTCAGAGTTGCTTCTTCGATGCGCTTTTGTGCCTTGCGGATCTTTATCTCAAGCTCGGTAATGCTTTGCAGCGCTTGATGTCGTGTGCGGTCTGTGCTTGGGCTGAGCGTTGGGTCGAGAGCAGTAACGTGGGGGAGTAGTTCTCGAAATGCTTGATTAATAGCTGCTTTTGCAGCATCAAGTGCAGTGCTGAGTTCGAGATGCTGATGCTGTCGTAGTATATCGCGTTCAACATCGCTGTAGCGTCGGAGAAAGAATTGTGGTTCAACACCGAGTTTCTCGCAGATGCGTGCTGTGCGGTAGTCAACCAGAGTTGCTGAGTGGCGAGCAAGAGGAACTGCAGGATGAACACCAAAGTATGAATAGAGCAAGCGAGCTTGCGCTAGGTACGCAAGCTCTCCAGGTCCGGCGATATAGGCAAGATTGGGGAGTAGAGCGTCTTGAGCAATAGGACGCAAGAGCACCGAAGGGCTAAAGCGTTCTGGTTCATTCTGTGCAAGCGTTCGTAGGTCGCTATGAGTGTAGCGTTGATCTCCAGCTTGAATATAATTCGTATCTTGAACGCGCTGCAGCTTGTGACGTTTGCCATTGCTGTGCAGGAAGAAGTTGATAGGTGAAGGGTGTGCTTGAGCATGGTATCCGTAGCTGATAAGTTTCTCCGATGTGCGCTGTACAAGAGCTTCAGATGCCCCAAGCTCCGACAGCTCCTGCTCAGCCAGTACACGAAAGAGACCACGGCGGCGCAGCTCTGCTGCTGAAACAAAGAGCATTCCGTGTTCACCAAATACAGCTTGAAGAATACCGACAAATGCCTGAACAATAGGCGTGCCCGGAGTGTATAGGGTGGTGATAAGAGGGAGAACAGCTTCATGTTGTGGCAGGTGCTGCAACACTGCACATGCTTCTGTGCGGGCGCTTTCAATGGAGAAGTCATACTGTATGTCGCTAACGGGAATGCGCTCTGGTAGTGTATCCCATGAAATCTGAATTGTCTGTGCGTCACCTTGAGCATTGATAAGAACAACGCGTGAGACTTCGTTGATGTCGTGGTCGTTGTCTTCTATCCAAAATATTGGTACAATCTGGTGCTGTGGATGGCGCGCTTTGAGATGCTGGGCAACAGCAAGAGCAGTGAAAGCTTTGAGCATAGTATATAGCGCTCCACCGAGAAAACCAGCTTGTTGTCCGGTAGTAATAGTTAATGCCGTTGGAGATTGCAATGCTGCTAGATGTGAGTTTTGTGCGGGGGTCAGTGAGCAATGCTGCATTGTAGCGGAAATGGCATCGAGAAGAGCACTACGATACTGCGTACTTGGATGATGCTGTTCGGGTACTGCACCGTCGAGAGAGTGAATGAAGGCTTGGTGGGGAAAGTAGGGACGCAGCGTGTCAGCATTGCGGATAAAATCAACAAAGAGTCGCGAAAAGCCAAGGTGCTCAAAGGGAATAGCGTGCATAGTACGAAGAAACGGTCTAAACAAGAGAGTATCATGCTGGCATGATGCAAGAATTCTGTGCTAAAGACGGATGACAAAAGCTCCACGTGTATGAGAGCGGTTTTTTCTTCGGGTATTTTTCAGTATTTTTGCCCTACTGCTTGCTACTGCATTGCAAGCCTCATTGGGCACAATGCATTGATGCTGAGTGTATCGTGCAATGTGCCCTACAAGTATTATTCGAGAGACTATTCGGCTGCTTCTGTGGATAAATTTGTTGTTGTAGGTGGAAAGCCCTTACATGGACGCGTGAAAATTTCTGGTGCGAAAAATGCCGCACTTGCGATTATGCCAGCAACACTACTAGCTAGTGGTGTCTATCATCTTACAAATACCCCAAATTTACGCGATGTATGGACATTATCGCGATTGCTCGGTACAATGGGCGTTCATGCCGAACTGAACCAGAATGACTTGTTTCTTGACACGAGCAATATTACGTCGTTTGAAGCACCATACGAGCATGTCAAGAAAATGCGTGCATCGTTTCATGTGCTCGGTCCTCTACTTGGGCGCTTTGGTCAGGCAAAAGTTTCACTGCCCGGTGGCTGTGCTTGGGGGCCACGTCCAGTAGATTTGCACCTGAGAGGTATCGAGAAGCTAGGAGCGAACATTGAGGTAGAAGGTGGATACGTGATAGCAAAATCTCCGTCTGGTGGATTGCGGGGGGCACGCTTCCACTTTGACATATCGAGTGTTGGCGCAACAGAAAACGTTCTGATGGCGGCAGTGCTGGCAAAGGGGACAACGCTGCTCTCTAATGCTGCAATCGAACCAGAAGTAACAGCTCTTGCACGTATGCTTGTCAGTATGGGCGCAAAAATTGACGGAATTGGCACAACGACCCTAGAAATTGAGGGTGTTCATGAACTCAAACCTGTGAATCAGGAAATAATCCCCGACCGCATCGAGGCAGGGACATTCCTCGTTGCTGCTGCAATGACGCGCGGGAAGGTAACAATCGAGAGAGCAAATCCATACCATTTAACGGCTGTGATTGCTAAGCTCGAGGAATCAGGATGCAGTATTGATGTCAACGGCGATACGATTACGCTGATAATGGAGGAAACACCAAAGGCTACCGACATTGTTACTGCTCCATATCCCGGATTTCCAACAGACCTACAAGCTCAGTGGATAGCATACATGCTTACAGCAGAGGGAACATCGAGCATTACTGATACGATTTACACAGACCGTTTTAAGCATGTGCCTGAGCTTCAGCGTTTGGGAGCTGAGATTGAAATGGCGGAAAATACAGCAATTGTTAAAGGTGGCAAGAAGCTTTCGGGTGCTACGGTGATGTCCACCGACTTGCGAGCGAGTGCTTCACTGATTCTTGCAGCGCTTGTTGCAGAAGGGCGTAGTGATATTCTGCGTGTGTATCACCTCGATAGAGGATATGAAGCTATCGAAAAACGTTTGAGTGCTCTTGGAGCGCACATTCGCCGTGAGCGTACCGATGAGTTCTAATCTATCAATGCTGTATTCTTGATGCAATCATGCTTCACTTTCTTCGTACAATAAGTCAGAGCGGACGCTTTATATTACTTATATCTGCCCTTGCAGGATTGCCCTTGACTGCTACAGGCATTCTGCAGCTGTACTCTACGTATAGAGAGATGCGCGATGGCATGCAGACAGTAGGTACTGTTGTTCGCTTTCAGCAGAGTGAAGGAGCGGTGTATCCGGTTGTTCGCTTCGAGGCAGTTGGTCAAGGAATTATGCGCTTTACAGATCATGCTGGCTCGCGAACCCCGGAGTTTTACGAAGGACAGCAAGTCCCTGTACTGTATCAGCGCTATGAGCCAGAGAAAGCTCGTATCTATACGTTGCAGCGGTTATGGCTTGCTCCTGTCCTTACGACGTCAGTGGGTATTGTGCCATTAGTACTTGGTGGAATTATAGTGTGGCTGATGGAACGCCGTAATAGGGTGCACCGCACTAGGCATCTGTAGTACGCATGCACAAAAACAACACACTCAGCATACCCTATATTCTACCGATAGCCGCAAGTATGCAGCATGAACAGGATATATCAACAAATACTGTAGCGTTTGTAGAGCCCTCTGAAGCTAGTATGGGGAGAATGCTGCTGTTGGCAAGCATAGTATTCTGCAGCATCTTATGTGAAGAGCATCTATCAGGTAGACTTCTTCTCAATGCTCAAGAGCACAACAAGCAGCATACGCAGCAGAAGCATTTGCGCACTGTTGCAAAGCAGTCGTCCTCTACGAAGCGGACTGCCACAAATCATGCTGTACAGCCTGCAGTAAGGCATTCCAGCACAACTTCTGTAGAGAAGAGCAAAGCTCCGAAGGGCATGCAAGCAACAAGTGTTGTGCAAGGAGAACGCAGTACTCGATTATCGAAGCAAGAGTCGGAAAAACGACAGCTAGAGAAAATTCGTGAGGAAATTGCACGCGATAAGGCAAAGCTTGAGGAGATACAAAACAAAGAACGAATCTTGTCATCGCGTGTACAGCAAATTCGGCAGCGCGATGCGCAGATCACTACAGCACTTCGTCGGCTTGATATTTCGTTGTCCAAGGTACAAGATTCATTACGAGTAGCGACAAAGCGCATACGTGCAGCTTCCAGTGCACTTGGAATTTTGCATCGCGAGTATGGCGATATAGCGTATAGCGTGAGTAGAGCATATGTGCCGACGATAGATGCAATGATGCTGGGTGTTGCATCTGCAGGGGAAGAAATTCTGTGGAACGGTACAATTCAGCATGTGAGTCGTGTAATCGTGCATACTCTTCAGCATCTCGAACGGCAACGAGACACTTTACAGCGCGTCAAAGAGCGCTTTGCCTCGAAAGAGGCGCAAACAGCTGCTCTGAAAGCTCAGCAAGCAGCAGAAAAGGATAAAGTGCACAAGGACCTTGTAGGAAAAACACACGAACTCCACGCGGTTCAAGCGACAAAGCAAGAGCTCATTCGCCGTTTGGAAGAGCGTAATGCAAGCGCTCGTAAGCTGGAAGCAATGATCAACAAGCTTGTGGACAAGGCAACAGTATCGCTAGCTCCGCATCATAAGTCTTCTTCGCTAATGATGAGGAATGCACACAAGAGCGATGATAACTCCCAAGAGCAAGCGGCTATTGAGGCTCGTGCGGCGAGTATTAAAGGTGGCTTCCGCAGGCATTCATTGCTATGGCCTGTTGAGGGGCGCACAGTGCTGCATAAATTTGGTCGCTACACAAATCGCACAACAGGAACATTAATTGAAAACTTGGGGATTGCGATTGCTGCGCAGAGCGGAAGCAGCGTACGTGCTGTAGAGCGTGGCGTTGTGTCGCTGGTCAATTGGCTTCCCGGCTATGGTCTTGTAGTGATTATTGATCATGGCAATACGTTTCGTACGGTATATGCAAATCTTGCATTGGTAAGTGTGCAGGCAGGGCAAAACGTACAGCGAGGCACGATACTAGGGCGGAGTGGACGCGCAATAGATGGTGAGTATGTGCATTTTGAGCTGTGGCATGACCGCAATAAGCTCAATCCGGAGCTTTGGCTGGAATAGCTCTACGCACAATAGGGCGTGCTATGCAGTTTTGAGCTTTTTGCTGTTGTTTAGAACTTGGTCGTGAAGATTGCCCAGTGTGTGCAAAAACGCGCTGATATGTTCTTTCTCAGGGATAAACTCTTGGCGCTTTTCGATATCCAGTGCTATAAGCTCAACAAACAGCAGCTCCAGCTGAGTGAAGAGTGATGACCATGCTTCTGCTGCAAGAATATCATTTGAGTCATACTTCATACGCCTTGCTTGTGATAGCTCGCCGGTTGTTAGGGTGATAAACCGTGAGAAGAATCGTTGTGCCTCTTGGGTGCTGAGTTCGGTGTTATAAAGACGCTTAGCCTCGACGGCGATAAGTTCTGCAAAGAGATGCTCGAATTCCTGAATGACGGCTGCCCATGCGTCGGAGAGCGCTGAGTTCATGTTAGTGCTCTTCTTTTTAAGACGCTCTTGGCAGAGCTTTTCTGCTCTTACAAAAGCTGTCCCCGAAACGGCAATACGATACGATAAAAAGTGCTTAAATATGTGCTCACATTCCTGAGTTGCGTTCGCGTGTAAGGAAAACTTTGCAAACTCTTTTTCGTTGAGTGTACCGCGCATCATTGGTGCAAAAAACTCCCAGTGCACACCGTCGGTAAGTACAGCAATGCGAACGCCTTCGGCTGCTGCAAGCTTAACAACACGGTCTTTTTGCTCACGGGTAGAATCATCGAGCGGCTTAATGATGTGCAGGTACATCATTGCTCCTGAAGGCGTTTGCAGTGCATAGTCAATAGTCATACCGCCGGCACTGTGGTCTGCTTGCACCTTACTCAGGTCGAAGGAGTCCCAGCCTAGCAAGTACAGTATCTTCAAGATGACAGCCTGCTTGAGCTGTAATAGGCTGTATGTAGCAAGGCGTGTGTCATGATGCAGTGTGTCGAGAAACCGTGCAAGTTGCGACATAATTCTCACAAAGTCAATGTGTGAAACAAACTACCAACAAGATGAGCACTACAGCATATAGCCAGGCGCTATGTTGTAAGTAAAGGATTATGGGGAAAGAGAGGGACATGCTTGCGGTGCTACAATTATAGCACAATCTCTAGCATACAACCAAGCGCTATGCAATATGCACATTCCGCATATTTTCTACAAATGCGAGTGTAGCACGGCGTGCTGCATCATCAAAATCATCGGAAGATGAGGCATAGAGTATCGCTCGTGAGATAGTGAAGAGCGCTGGTGCGTTGGCATTTGCTTGCAGCGCTGTTTGGAGCTGCCCGCCTTGTGCACCAATGCCGGGAATGAGAAACATCGTGTGAGGGTAGTATGTCCGCAGTTCTGCAAGTTCTTCAGGATGTGTTGCTCCAACAACAAATCCGAGATTCTGCCTTTGTGATGTATGCACCCAGGTGAGAGTAGAGTCCATTACAGCGCGGTAGAGTGGTGTTGTGCCAACAACTAGCCGCTGGAAATCCTGTGAGCCCGGATTAGAGGTAAGTGCCAGTACAAACGTCATGCGCCCTTCATACGACAAGAACGGTTCAATAGAATCTCGCCCCATATACGGGGCAACTGTTAGTGCGTCACAAGTGTAGTGTTCGAAGAATGCTGTAGCATATGCTTTCGAGGTATTGCCGATATCAGCGCGTTTAGCATCAGCAATAACGATGCAATCAGAGGGAATAGCTGCTCGTGTTTGCTCGAAAGCGTGCCAGCCTTCAATTCCATACTGCTCATAAAACGCGAGGTTGATTTTATAGGCGATAGCGTAGTCGCGTGTGGCATCAATAATACGGCGATTAAATTCTGTGATTGCTCTAGTAGTACCCATGCTGAGCAAATGCTGCGGAATATATTCAAGCGAAACATCCAAGCCAATACATAGTGCAGAGTTTTTGTTTGAGCGACCGCTATAGTATTTTTGCCAAAAGTGCATAGTGGATAATCCTTCCCAGTGAGTATAGGGGTCTAGATATGGATATGGTACAGCGCTACAGCGCTGTTTCATCCTTAGGGTATAGGGATAAAAATAGCATAGAAGTGCATTTGCAACTCATTAAACTTACTAAGGAGAGCGTATCTGCGCAAGTACGCAAACTGGAGAATGCCTCTATACTAGACCTTATATTAGCAAGGAACACTCTGTCGGAAAACCTACTGCTGAGAACTTGCTGATGGAGGTGTGAGTGGAAGATATGTGACTTTTTGGTACTGTGTGCCTCTTTACTCTCGAAGAGCGCGTAATTTTTGTGTTGGATAATATGGTGGAATCAAATGCTGTAATACCGCTTTGCAACGAGATGACGGAGATTCAAAGCAAGCAAGAGCGTTTTCTTGCGTTGCTGAAGCCGCATCATGACAAGCTTGCACGGTTTGCACGGGCTATGACACGAACGGCAGACGATGCGCGAGATTTAGTGAGTGATACTCTTGAGCAAGCTTTCAAGCATTTTCATACCTTGCGCAACGAAGCAGCATTTGTATGTTGGCTGTTAACGATAGCTAGCCGCTTAGCAAAGCGCCGTCGCTGGCGAGAGCGTATATTTGAGCGTTTGAATCCGCTCATGCAGCACCAGAAAGTAGTTCTTGAGCAGTCTGCTGCCTCTAATGCTGATACATTGTATGATACGCAAGTACTGTACGATGCTTTGCAACGCCTACCGCATAAGCACCGAGAGGCATTGACGTTGTTCGAAATTTCGGGATTTTCGATACGCGAAATTCAAGAAATTCAAGGTGGTTCACTTTCTGCGGTAAAAATGCGTCTTGTTCGCGCCCGTGAGGCTCTGCGGGCTATGATAGCTGAATCTCTGGATTCAGAGCACCGCGCAACAATTCATCATCTAACGCAAGTATCGGAGCACCGGACTGTTTCTGTGCTCAAGAAATATTCAGCGTAGGAACACAAACTATGCATAAGCAACGACCAACTCTCGATGAACTCTTCCGAGCAGCGCGCGATGAAGCACCTGTTGTATCATTTGAAGAAAGCGCAGCGTATATTTCTACTATTGCTCGGCAAGAACAGCTATCGTTCATACGAGCACTGCTAGAGCAGCTTTGGGCATTTTCAAAAATCTCACTATACACTGCAGCAAGCGCTGGAGCACATAGCGCTGCTATCTTCAAAAATTATCGTGTGTGGTCATGGTCATTACCACATCTTTCGGTGAGCTATCATGCTGCTGTGTTAGCCAGTGGGATTATCGGTATCCTTGCTACTTTCCCTATAATGCTTGGTGAGCAAGCGTTGCCGCGTTTTCTTGCAGAGGAACAGGAGCAACGAACGCATTATAGCAATAGTAGAATCGCTCGTACACAAATACTGGAATATAGTGTGCCGCAGAAAAGAAGCGTAGCGCATGATGCTCATATCCAGCAGGTGCGTGTAGAGCATCCCCTGTGGAATACTTTTATTTCTGCCGACTCGGATGTATCGCCCCATAGTGCTCAAACAGAGCACACCGTGAAAAATACTGTTGCTCGAGAGAACGAAGGCAAAACTACACTACAAGCACAGTATGATGAATATGGCAAGCACAGTGTGATGCGGCAAAATGCTATTCGTGATGATATAAAATCTCGTTATCATGAAAGTACCGCAGATGTGTATACAGCAATTAGTAGAAAGCAGGCCTCTGAAGAACCATCTAACAACTGGAGCGTGTGGCAGCATCTTTCTGCAGAAGCACGTATAGCTGCTCGCACTGACTTGCGTGTTCTCGATAGTCCAGATGGAGGCTATACTGCAACTTCACCGTATAACCTTGTGGTCGGTCTGTACTATGCGCTAGATCAGCATCACGGTATCGGTATAGAGGGTGGTACAGACCCCTTCTTGATAGCGCAGATTCAAAATCTGAATTCTCATTCTATTCCTTCTGATGCCGAGCCAAATACTATGCGGGCGGCGGCTGTACCATCTAGCAGCAGTGCGTCAATGGTTCAGGGTTCTTCTGTATCGAGCAATTCATCAGTATTGCGCGAGACACAGGACGCTCCAGTAAGGCGTGTTGCGAGTAATCGCGTGTGGGCTGGTATAGTGTATCAGTATGGTGCCGATGAAATTGATATGCTGGGAGGAGTGCGACCACTTCTTCGTCTGACAATAGGTGGAGGAGAGCTTGGCGCTGTGGGCAGAACAATGCTGGGTGCACGGTTCTTAGCAAGAGAGCAGTATTCGGTCATCGTGGCGGGAGAAGCCGCAGTAGTAGCAAGCTCTGTACTTGGTGTATGGAATGTAGTCCCACGCCTAGGTCTGAGTCTGGGTGTGGGAATAAAGTTTTGAGTACATAACCGCAAGTGCATATGTTTCATTGTTCAAAAGGATGTGCATATGAACGTTTCTCGCAATCTAGGTATCTGGTGGATTGTTGCCATCAGCGGCTATGCAATAGCGTGTACGACGCCACCAATAGACCCATCATCAGGACAGGTGCGTGCGCTTACAGAGCGTGAGCACAAGGTTGCCGTAGCGAATAATACATTTGCTGTGCGGCTATTTCAAGAAACGAGTCGCATTGAGGGAAGCAAGAACATCTTTCTTTCACCTCTGAGCTACATGCAAGCTCTTACCATGACTGCCAATGGTGCAGCTGGAGCTACGCGTGATTCCATTATGCGAGCGCTTCAGCTCAGCGGGATTCCTATCAATGATATCAACGAAGCTTCGCGCACACTCAGGGAGTATCTTTTGGGGTTAGACAAAAGCGTTGAAATACGGATTGCCAATGGGATTTGGTATAATCAGCGTTTTACTGTCGAGCAGGCATTTTTGTCGGCTGTACGGCAGTCATTCGGTGCAGAACTGCGCGGAATGGCATTCGGTAGTGCTGATGTCAAGGGTGATATTAACCGTTGGGTGGAGCAGCAAACTAATAATCGTATTAAGAATTTGATTCAGCGCAATTTTACAGCCGACGATCTTATGTGTCTTGTAAATGCTGTGTACTTCAATGCAGTCTGGAAAACGCAGTTCCGTCAGGAGGACACACAGAATGAACCATTTCGCCGTGAAGACGGCTCATCGCTTGTGTGTGCGATGATGAATCTCTCGAAACCGATAGATGTACGCGTGGCGAGTCTTGGGCAAGCACGTCTTGTGGAGTTGCCTTACAGCGGTGGGCAGTTTGCTATGACACTTCTTCTGCCACATGAAGGCGAACGCTTAAGCCGTGTGATTGCTCAGCTGAGTCCAGCAAGCCTTAACCAAGCAATACAAAGTATGACAACAACATCGACACTACTAGCGCTGCCAAAGTTTTCGCTACAGACCCGCTACGAAGAAACAAGAACAACACGGCGTGAGCTTCACGCGCTAGGTATGGGACTTGCATTTTCGGGTGCTGCAGACTTCTCGGCAATGTATCGTCCGCCCGTGCAAGCTGCTATTAGCTTTGTGGTTCATCAGACATTTCTTCAAGTAGATGAGCGCGGAACGGAAGCAGCAGCAGCTACAGCAGTTGGTATTCGGGTAACGTCTGTAGCACCACAGCCTGTCATACGCTTTGACCGACCTTTTGCCTTTTTTATTCGTGAGCGCAGTACCGGTATGATACTCTTTGTGGGGGCATTGTACGAACCAACATCATCGTAATCGAGCAACGCTTTGCTCCTGTGCGACTCATACCTCTTAACTTAAGTACAAACGCCGCATTCAGAAGTCTATGAATGTGGCGTTTGTGTAAAGGTGCGGGGATATTATGTATCAGATAGCTTACAGCAGCTGTACTTCGCCAAAGAGGTCGTATTCAGCAGCATCATAAATCTTTGCCTGAACAAATTCGCCCACGCGGAGTGGCAGGGAAGAGGTGAGAAACACTTCGTTATCTACTTCTGGTGCATCGGCTTCGGAGCGACCTTGATATTCAGTCGTTCCATCGTCGTTGCTCAGGACTTGGTCAATCAGAACAGAGAGGCATGAGCCAATCTTTGCCTCATTCTTTTCTAGAGAAATAGTGCGCTGGATTGCCATAAGCTCGGCAGCACGTTCTCGCTTAACATCTGCAGGAATGGGATCGCCAAGAATATAAGCATATGTATCATCTTCCTGTGAATACTCGAACACACCGACACGGTCAAATTGCTGTTCACGTACGAAATCGCATAGTTCTTGGAAATCTGCTTCTGTTTCGCTTGGGTATCCAACAATAAACGTTGTACGCAGGGCTATTCCTGGCACAGTGTCGCGGATATGTTGTAAAAGGCGCTCTGTTGTACTGCGAGTAATACCGCGCCGCATAGACTTGAGCACACGTGTAGAAGCGTGTTGTAGTGGTATATCCAGGTACTTGCAAATATTGGGGCGTTCTGCGATGACAGGCAAAATATCTTGTGGAAACTTCGACGGAAAAGCGTACATAAGCCGCAGCCACTGTATGCCATCAATATCGGAAAGGCGCTGCAATAAGTCGGCAAGGGTGCGCTTACCGGTGAGGTCGCGTCCGTAATCGGTGGAATCCTGAGCAATGAGAATGATTTCTTTCACACCTCTTGCCACGAGAAATTGTGCTTCTTCTACAAGCTGTTCTGGTGGGCGAGAGCGATGCCGACCGCGAATGAGTGGAATGGCGCAAAATGAGCAAGGATTATCGCAGCCTTCAGAAATTTTCAGATAGGCATAGTGTGGGGCTGTAGTGAGCACACGTTCGCCAAGAAGAGAATATTTAAAATTCGGTGTGAGAGCCTTGACAATATGCTCGAATGCTGATTCTCCAAAGAAATGATCTACTTGCGGCATTTCCTTGCGCAGTTCGTCGCCATATCGTTGCGACAAGCAGCCAGCGACAATAAGAGTTTGGCTCTTACCTTCAGTAGCAAGCTCCTCTTTCTGGCGGATTGCCTCAAAAATTGTTTCGATGCTTTCTTCTTTTGCTCGGTCGATAAACCCGCATGTGTTGATAATGACAGCATCAGCTTCACGTGCAGGGGCAAAACTCATACCGTGAGCTTGTATCATGCCCATCAGAACTTCTGAATCTGTTGTATTTTTGCTGCAGCCCAGTGTGATGACAGCGACAGTGTTGATAGAACGCGAAGGCTGAGATGAAGAGGAATGATATTGTGGAGATGCAGTTGTCTGAGTAGTGTGCATAGTCAAGGCAGAATGATGTTGTTGTACGCTGCAATAGCGTACTAAATTACAAGCTTTTGTCAATTGGGACAAGGTGTAGTGGTGTTGTGTTGTTTGTGCTACCGTTGCCGGAACGCGTGATGCCAGCCAACAGCAATACGTAAGCCAAGTACATATTGCCGCCATTCGGTGTCGCTAGTAACAGTATAGACAGGAATGATGCCGAATATCTCAGTGAGCAGTGCTACACCAAACTCTGCTTCAAGAATGCTGATATCGGTATTCAAGCCCCATCCCAATGCTACTTCGGGCTGCAGACGCCATTGTAGAAGAGACGGCATTGGTGCATTCCATAGCTGCAGCGTATCTGTGCCATTGGTTATGCGCTTAGTTTGCCCTGTAGTGCCCACGTTGATTGTGCGTGTTCCGTAGCGGAATTCTATGCCGGGCTGGATAAGTTGTGCGTGGTGTACAGCACGGTTGAAGACGTTGTACTGTGCATGAGCACCGAAATACACATAGTAGTACGAGCCAATGCGTTGGTCGAGAAGGTCTGCGAATGCACCATAGAATGGAATCTTGAACCCTAGAATACCTTGCAAGTAATGTTCTTGCATGTCGAGCGTGTGATACTCGCGTAGTGGAATCAGCCGTCCTGAGTGATCGGGTGCAAGACCATAGAATGTACGATCTTGGGCAAAGAGAACAGCTCGCTGATAGGCATAGCCAATGCCTGTGCGAAGTATTAATGGTAGTGGAAGCTCAAGTTCGCATAATAGCATGATATCGTCATACTCGGAGTCGTAGTACTCACCTCGTCGTACTGTATCTATGCTACCATGCGTCAGTGGCGGGAGAGGGCGACGGTATTCGTTATCAGGGTAGGGATTTTGTGCTGAAAAGCGACCGTTTATACGAGGTAGAGCAGGAAAGGTGACGTTATGAGCATCGTTGATAAGAAATGCTGCGGAGCTAACTGCATAGAGGCTTACGCCGGGTAAAGGACATGCAAACCATCCGCGCGAGGAGTATTGTAAAAAGTCATTGAGAGCAGTAGTGCTATTGGCAGGTGAGTTCTCTGCTTCTTCTTGAAGAAGCTCAGCAGCAGATTTTGATTTCATCTGCATACCCGGCAGGGGTGGCAAGGGAATGGCTATTTGTGCAGTACTGTGCATTGTACCACATACAGCAAATGTTATGCTGATGAGGTACATAGTGTGATAGTGTAGAATACCACGACTACGGGTGCGTTGTATAATGATGCGATGCATAGCGCTACTCCACGATACAGCGCCGCCAATGCGCTCCAGTGCTACTCGAAAAGCGAATATAGTAGACGCCACTTGCAATCCAGCCCTTAGGTTTCCAGATTTCGACATGCGTGCCTCGTGGCTGATTCTTCCGTTCAATACGCTCAATTTCCTGACCAAAAGCATTGAAAATCGAAAACTCAATGTCGGAAGGTTCATCGATGGTGTACGTCCATGAGGTTCCTTCCATACGTGAGAAGGGGTTAGGGGCGTTATAATGAAGCTGTGCAATACGAATAATAGGAAGAGGTGCTCCAATTGAACGGATAGTGAGAACAACCGATGTACTAGGAATTACGCGTTGTCCATGGTTATCGCTGAGAAGAAGGTTTGTGAGACGTATTTCTGATACCGAATCCGACGCAGCGAGAATATCACCACGCAGTCGTGCGAGAGTATCACAGCCTACGGATGCTACAGTGCAGCGGAGTCGGAGAATAACAGTGTAGGTAGAATCATTCTGTCGTATCAGTATACGTTCATAGAGTGTAGTATTTGGTGCAGCAAGCCATTCTTTTGGGTAAAAGACAGTAGGATTGCGCAGAAATAACTGTCCTTCGATACGGATATCGCGTGCTGAGAGGTTAAAAAGTCCGTATAAAGAGGTGCGTCGGGCAAGAAGAATAAGGTCTGTTGGATATCCTACTGTGCCACTAGTTGCTACAAGAATCAGGGGAGAAAGATGCGTGTCTTGGGCATTCAGAGGAATGCAACAAACGAGGGAGGATACCAACAGGATGCTGCAGAAACTATGTTGTAGCGTATGCTGCATAACTTACTTCTGGACAAGAATAAATTCTGTACGACGGTTACGTTGGCGATTCTGTTCTGTATCGTTTGGAACAAGAGGCTGTGTTGCACCAAACCCCACAGCACGAAGACGTGTTTTTGGAACATTCATGTCTACAAGAGCCGTCAGAACGGCAGTAGCGCGTAGCTCAGAAAGTTTCTGATTAAATTCTGGGGTGCCTCGATTATCAGTATGACCTCGAATCTCCATAACAGTATGAGGATTGCGCTGCATGTAATCTGCGATATCGCGGAGCATCGGGAGAGATTCAGGGCGAATCTCTGCTTTCCCTGTTTCAAACTCGATATGAGCAAGATGCACTGAACCAACCGTGTCAAGTGGAGTAAAAACTGAGCGATCGTACTGGGCTGTATCGCTGGCAATGCTGGCAATTTCTGGCAGTACAAGATGTAAGCGTACAGTATGCAAAGATGCGCACTGGGGCGGGTGATACCGAACACGATAGTAGTTTTTGAGCGACCTGTACACATCGGCGAACGCTAAAGGGAATTCTTTTGTGGAATACAACCGATACATTGTGCCGCCAGTGTATTTGGCGAGCATACGCAGAGGGCGCTCATCGGTATCACCGTAGGCGATGGAATAAATTTGGATGTTCTGTTCTTTTGCTGCACTGTACACCTGGTGTATTCGAGATTTTGACCTGTTGTCGGCGCCATCGGTAAAGAGAACAATCACTTTGATCGCAGTACTTGATGCTTTGCGTAGTTCGCGCATAGCTTCAAGAAGCGCATCGTAGATAGCTGTTCCGCCACCGTAGCCTTGCAAACCATTAATCATGAATTGTGAACGGTATATTGTTGAATCGTTTGTCAGTGGTACTTCAACGTGCATGCGCGAGGTAAACTTTATGGCGGTAACGTAGTCATGAGGTTGTATCATTCCTAGTGTTCGTGCTACTGCTTCTTGTAAACGCACAGCGCGTATTACTCCCATAGAGGGCGAATGATCAAGAACAAAAGCAATAGCGTGGGTATCGCGTGTGCTTTCTCGTATTTCCTCAACCAAAACATCGCGAACGCGTGCTATATGAGCTGTCATTCCCGGACACGAATCTATAAGCGTGCGCCAATATAATTGATAGCTTCCCGTACCCTGAAAATTTGGAGGTGCAAGACCAGAAATAAAGCGTCCTGCTGTGTCGGTTACTGTGGTGTGAAGTTCAATGTATGCAGGGTAGTGCGTGTCGTCAATACTGTGAATCCGAAGAACGACAGGAGTACCCATTGTGTGTGTATGTGGTAGTAGGTTCTCATAGTTATCGTATTCTTCAGTGTGTGGATTTTGTTCAGCATACTGCATAGGGAGAGAGATGGTATGCATTCCAGCAAGTATCAGAGAATCGGGAAATCTTGCACGAGCAAGAATAGCCGAATCATAATCAGCGGAGTCAAGTGTAAATGAAGGAATACCGACAGTGCATGGGTAGGTGATGGGGAAGTTCCTGAGCAAGGTAGTATCAGGATAAGTAGAGTACGCAACGGTGGATAATGTTGCAGAGCTTGGTAGCTGTAGCGTAGTCAATATGTCGTGCGGTGTAGTAGGAACGGTCTGAGAAGCGCTTGTTGTCAAGAGTTGCTTGTATTGTGCTATGAATTCTTTAAAGGAAGTTGTTGAGGAGCGCATGTACGCTGGTGTATAACCTGGAGGAGGTGACAGTTTTTCTATCATCTGCTCGACGTGATGTGGACACGCTGTTAGCATTGTGAGCATAAGTGCCCATGTAGAAGCGAGTGCTGTACGGTATAGAGCAGAAAGAAAAGGCCGCGGTGTTCGATAAGCGGAAAATCGGCACGATATGTACATATACAACAGCAAAAAATCTTTGTAACTACGCTACTATATGGCTTATCAACGCATGAGGTACAAAAAAGTTGCGGCATGTGTAGCCAGATAACAACTATTAACACATGTGATAGTGCTATGACGTGCAATAAGGTAGTGCTGTAATGAGAGCTGCTATCGGATGCTATGAACGAAGGCATGAATTCTTGAAGGAAGCGTTGAAGAGGATTCGTGGGCAATAGCCTTAATAAATGCGCTTCCGATAATTGCCCCGTCAGCATAGTGCGATGCTACTTCAAAGCTACGGTTGTCGTGAATACCAAAGCCAATAAGAAGGGGATTACGAATATTTCCTTCGCGCCGCAGACGCTGTAGACGCTGAAAATACGCAATGCGTGCGCTATCGAGCAAGACAGTATTACCTGTAGTACCAGCAGAGGAAACAGCATACAGGAATCCACTCGAGATACTATCAAGCAGAGAAATACGGCTATCAGGCGTTTGTGGCGCGATAAGGGCAATATAGTGTATATTGTGTTGGTGGAGTAGTGGCTTCCATTCCTCAATAAAGACGTCTACAGGTAAGTCGGGTATAATAACTCCATCAATTCCTACTTCTGCACAGGCAGCACAGAATTTCTCAACTCCATACTGCAAGATAGGATTGATATACCCCATCAGCACAATAGGTACAGTAATGGGCTGAGTAGGGTATGTACGAATTCCTACAAGCTGCTCGAATAGTGTGTAGAGTGTCATGCCGTTGCGTAGAGCACAATTGCTGCTTTCCTGTATGACCGTACCATCAGCAATTGGGTCGGAGAACGGTATGCCAATCTCAACCATATCTACGCCACTGTGTTGCAAAGCGTCGAGAATAGAGACTGTATCTTGCAGATGTGGAAATCCAGCAGTATAGTACACCGATAGTATCGGTCGCTGGGATTGAGCAAACAGCGTATCAATCCGGTTAGAAACAGGCGAGGTGCTCATGGGAATAAAAGTCTCCACAAACAATGTGTGCGAACAGTATATAACGACGCAGTGTACGGATGCGAAGGTGTATATGCCAAGCGAGCTGCCCTAATGCGGGCGTTCTTGCGGAACGCCCATATACGTCTGTAGGTCCTTATCTCCCCGACCTGAAAGATTGATAACAACGACGTGGTGAGGTTGAGCATTGAGCTTGTCAAGGTATGCAAGAGCATGAGCGGTTTCGAGAGCAGGAATAATACCTTCAGTTTGAGCAAGTAGTTTCCCCGCTTGTAAGGCTTCGTCGTCGGTGATAGCATGGAATTCTACACGTCCAGAGGTGAAAAGATGAGCATGAATTGGTCCGATACCCGGATAATCGAGTCCTGCAGAAATAGAAAATGGCTCGACAACTTGCCCATCATCTGTCTGCATCAGAAGCGTTTTGCTGCCGTGAAGTACGCCAGGGCGTCCCAGCACTGTTGTCGCTGCTGAATATCCCGTATGAATGCCCTTACCAGCTGCTTCCAACGCAATCAGCGTAACACGGTCGTTATCAAGGAAGTGGTAGAATGCACCAATAGCATTTGAACCTCCACCAACGCATGCAAGAATGTAGTCGGGATAGGATCTTCCTTCTTTCTCCTGCAACTGCTGTACAATCTCTTGACTAATAATAGACTGGAATCGAGCAACCATGTCAGGATAAGGGTGCGGTCCGACAACTGAACCGATAATATAGTGGGTTGTATCGGGGTTTGTAATCCAATCGCGCATCGCTTCGTTTGTTGCGTCTTTGAGAGTTTGACTGCCAGAACGTGCAGCAATAACCTCTGCTCCCAGCAATCTCATGCGCTCGACATTAGGCTTTTGGCGCTCTATATCCACCGCTCCCATGTATATGACACATTCAAGACCCATGCGAGCGCATACAGTTGCTGTTGCAACGCCATGCTGACCAGCTCCAGTCTCAGCAATAATACGCCGCTTACCTAAGCGCTTTGCAAGCAAGATTTGCCCGAGAGTGTTGTTAATTTTGTGCGCTCCAGTATGATTCAAATCCTCACGCTTCAAGTAGATGCGTGTTTTGTAGAGTTCAGAGAGCCGCTGAGCAAAGTACAACGGTGTGGGGCGTCCGACATAGTCACGAAGAAGCAGCGCGAATTCTTGTTGGAAGCTATGCTCGCGTAGAATGTCTAAGTACACCGTGCGAAGAGTTTCAATATTCGGATAGAGCATTTCGGGGATGTATGCTCCGCCAAATGCTCCATAGTACCCACGCTCAGAAACACCAAAGCGCTGGGATACTTTCTCAAGCGACGGAAGAATCATAGTATTACACACTAAGGCGTGAAGAACGTAGCAAAGGCTTATGATACGCGCTTGCTGAGATGGCGCACGAATGTAGAAATGCGGGTGATGTCCTTTACTGCTGGAGCAATTTCAAAGCAGCTATTGATATCAACTCCACGCAATAATGGTCTATAGCGTAGTAGTGCATTATGTACTTCGCTGGAATGTTCTAGTCTGATGCCACCACTTAGAAGGAATGGTATAGTACGCGAGGGGTAGCTATCAAGAATTGACCAGTCGAAACGTACACCATTGCCGCCATACTCCTTTCCACGCGTGTCGAGTAGAGCGCAATCTATAACAGAATCAAATTCAGCGACCATCATAATATCAGTATGTTCCCGAATGTGTATTGCTTTCCATAGCTGGGGTGGCGATGTATATGTATAATTGTGGTGGTGTGTAAGTGCGATAAGGTGCTGCTTGAGACGGTAGCAGAACATAGGGGTTTCTTCGCCATGAAGCTGCACAGCATGGAGATGAAAACGCTGAACATTTTCGAGAATCTCTTCTTCTGTTGCATGAACAAATACGCCAATTGTTGGGATGTGCGTTGCAAGAGTACGCATGTAGTCGTCGCGCAGTGTACCGGCATAGCGCGGCGAACGTTCATAGAAGATAAACCCAAGTGCATGGGGTCTGTGTGTACACTGCATAAGAGCATGAATATTCTCCTCGGAACGCATGCCGCAGACTTTGACGAATGCTGTGGAAGTAGAGAGAGCATGCGAGAGATTTGCTACCGTAGAAAGACTAGAGGTAGTTGTCGTCATCGTCGTCTTCATAGTCAAAGTCGGTGAACTCTTCGTCATCGAATTCTTCGGGTTCTATGATGTCTTCGTCATCAACATCAAAATCGTCATCAGGGTCAAACTCTTCAAGGTCTTGTATATCTTCATCGTCATATTCTTCATCGTCGAAATCGTCATCAAAGTCTTCATCGAGCTCTCCATCATACTCGTCTTCATCGAAATCGTAGCTGTCATCATCATCGAAGTCATCTTCTTCGTCATCTGCCATAGAGAAAAAAGGCAAGCCCAGTGAGCGAGGATTTGCTTCCCATAGAATAGCGCCAGTATCCTGATCTTTGGTGTAGGATGCAGGAAACGTTGTGGATACTGTACCTTCCCGATAAGTATCTTGACCCGTGCGCAATACATGCGGTATAAGCATGGTAGTGGAATTGTATAGACGATCTGCACAAAGCGGTGTAGCCAGAAGTGTCATTGGTACTCCAAAAAGAACATGAGATGAAATGTAACACGCTGGGAGGCATGTTGTGCTTGTTACCAAGCGAAATTAGTAAGCAGGGTTCCAAAAACCAAACCCAAAAATTCTAAGAAACTATTAGTTCCGATCACTGCGTCATTTATTATGCTGGAAGCTCAGAATATCCTAGGGAGTGTATGGTGGCTGTAATAGAGCGGAGTTCGCGAATAAAGGCTTTGCAAGCAAGTTCAGGACGACTATGACGCATAAATTGCTCGCCGATAAGAAACCCTTGATATCCAAGAATCTTGAGTCTGTGTGCAGCCTGAGGCGAATTGATGCCGCTTTCGGATATCTTGACACAATCCTGTGGAATATCGTGTATAAGCGTTTCAGAAGTATTGAGCGATACTAAGAACGTTGTGAGGTCTCTATTATTGACACCGACGATATCAATGTATTCGCACATGCTGTTGTGGAGTTCCTGCTGATTATGAACTTCTAGAACGACTTCTAGACCCAAGCTTTGAGCAAATGCCGCAAGACGCTTGATATCGTGCGGGGTAAGAATAGCAGCGATGAGAAGTATAGCATCTGCGCCAATAGAACGTGCCTCAATAATGTGATATTCATCGAGAGTAAAGTCTTTGCGGAGAATTGGGCAGTAGTTGTATTTCCGTGCGGCCTCTAAGTCATAGTTACTGCCCCGAAAGAACTGTGCATCTGTAAGAATCGAGAGCGCTGAAGCTCCTGCTTGCATATAGCCAATACTTGTGCGTTCGATAGAAACGTATTTGTTGATGGTGCCTTTTGATGGCGATGCGCGCTTAATTTCTGCAATGATGCCGCTTTTGTCGGGTCGCAAGAGATATTTTTTTAAGGATACCGTTGGAGAAGTAAAGTACAATGACTTTTCCAACAGCTTGACCGGATACAGTTCTTTGCGTTCGTGGAGTTCGCGGCGCTTGTGAGCAACGATAGTTTCAAGAATATTCATGGGAGTTCACAACGTATTATGAAATGATTATCACGGCGTAATATACACACTATTCGTGAAGTGTAAATTGCATCTGCTGCAATACGTGTAGCATACTCTCTGTTTCACAAACGCATGGGGCAATGTATGTATACTATCGAACCGCGCAGTTATGGACTGCAGATTACCATTGATGCGGCGCTTGAACCGCATGAGCTTGAAAAGCTTGCTACAGAGCTCAAGCAACACATGCGACGCTCTCGCGATGTTTTTGCGCCACTTGGCATTCTTGTGCGTCCTTCGCAACATGCTCAATCGCACATACAGCCGCGCATGTATCTGATCGAGTAAGAGCGAGTCGGTAAGTGCATAACACCTACTCACATGCAGAAGAGATTACCATTGCATGAATGCTTTCAGCGCGGCAAATGCTTTACCAGAGAGCAAGGATTCACGGGCTATTTCCACAGCATCGGACATGCTTGTTTGGGGTTGAACACAATGAATAGCCATTGCTGCGTTGGCAATAGCAACGGCGTTGTGTGCTGCTGTACCTTCACCTTTCAAGATATGAAGAACAATATGAGCACTGTCTTCAGGTGTTGCGCCGCCGCGGAGCTCTTCAGGTTGTATATGCTCGAATCCTAGCGCCGCTGGTGTAAGCAGTTCTTCTTTTTCCTGAGAAATCTGTTTCCATGGACCTGTCAAGGAGATCTCGTCGTAGCCATCGAGAGCACGAAGAATGATGTATCCCTGCTTGGTTGTATCATACTGTAGGATATAGCTGTAAATGCGCGCAAGTTCCATACTAAAAACACCGGTCAATTGATACGGGGGAAATGCAGGATTGACGAGAGGTCCAAGCATGTTAAAAAATGTTCTCATCCCGAGTGCCTGACGAAGAGGAGCGACTGCTTTCATAGCAGGGTGAAACAGAGGAGCATGCATAAAGCATATCCCAGAGGTTTCCAGAGAGCGGCGCAGCTTATCTACACTACTTGTGAACTCGTATCCGAGACACTGTAGCACATTCGATGAGCCAGAGACAGACGATACCCCATAGTTACCGTGCTTTGCAACGTTGATTCCTGCACCAGCAGCTATAAACATTGCTGTAGTCGAGATATTGAACGTGTCCTTTCCATCGCCGCCTGTGCCGCACATGTCTATCGCTGGAATACCGTCTAAATCAACACGGATACATAGCTCAAGCAGTGCTTCGCGAAATCCGCTTAGTTCCTCTACAGTGATGCTGCGCATCATAAACACTGTCAGAAATGCGATAATATGTGCATCACTGTACGCGCCAGCAGCAATGTTTGTGAGGACAGTCTTGGCTTCGTGTTTCGAGAGAGTGTTGTGCTCAAATAAATATTGTAGAATATCCTTCATGGTTCTGATGGTACAACGTGGTACGAGCGTGCCGTAGCAGTAGTTGGAGAATACGAGTATGTCAGCCAATTGCGGAGAATTGCAATTCCATGCTCTGTCAAGACCGATTCAGGGTGAAATTGTACTCCACGTACATCGTAAGTGCGGTGGCGCAGCGCCATAATGTGTCCCTCGGTGTCGCGTGCTATAACTTCAAGCTCGGCTGGAAGGGTTTCTTCTGCTACAACCCATGAATGATAGCGACCGGCAGTAAAGGTCGTTGGAAGTCCTTCAAACAAAATGTCATGCTGAGTAACATGCACCGATGTTGCAACACCATGAAAAACGCGGGGCAGATTGTGGAGCTGTCCACCAAACGCCTCGCCAATAGCCTGATGACCTAGACATATCCCAAGAATAGGTTTTTCTGATGCGTAGTGTGCGATAAGCTCGGGCATGATACCTGCTTCGCGAGGAATTCCAGGTCCGGGAGACAATACAACCTTTGTGTATGGCTGCACATCCTCAAGAGAGAGTTTATCGTTGCGTATCACGTCGAGGACATAACCGAGCGAGCGAATAGCGTGAGCAACGTTGTACGTGAAGGAATCATAGTTGTCGAGAAGCAAAATCCGCATAGCAAAGGAAAAAACATGTGGTGCAACATTACAGCCGTTGTGCCAAGCTCGTAGCTGTGCGTAGGGCAGCGAGCTTGTTATTAATTTCCTGAAGCTCGTTCTGAGGCTGTGAATCAGCGACAAGACCAACTCCTGCTTGATATGTAAGGGTCATGTTTTTGCTCATTATCGAGCGAATCATAATTGCAAGATTGACATTTCCGTTAAAAGCAACAAACCCAACC
>JANWZB010000049.1 GCA_025055035.1 Candidatus Kapaibacterium sp. | reverse complement strand
CAGGCGACTATGTACCATGTACAGTGATTGAAGCTGGTCCGTGCCCGGTAGTGCAGATACGCACCAAAGAACGCGATGGCTACGAAGCTGTACAAATTGGTTTCGGCCAAATTCCGTCGCGTAAAGTTAATAAGCCGCTGGCAGGGCACTTTGCCAAAGCGAAGGTTGAGTTTAAGCGTTATCTGCGAGAGTTTCGAAATGTGAAAAAGCAGGTCAAAGTTGGAGATGCATTCACTGTTGCTGATTTTGCTGTGGGGGATAAGGTTAAGGTGTCTGGCGAGTCGAAGGGGCGTGGTTTTCAAGGTGTTGTGAAGCGTCATAACTTTGGTGGTATTGGTATGACAACACATGGCCAGTCGGATCGCGTTCGTGCTCCCGGCTCAATTGGCTCATCATCGTTCCCATCGCGGGTATTTAAAGGAATGCGAATGGCTGGTCGCATGGGCGGCGAGCGCGTGACGGTGCGCAACCTTCAAGTGCTGCGTATCGTTCCCGAGTCGAATCTCCTTATCGTCAAAGGAAGTATTCCCGGTGCTCCGAACTCGATTGTTGAGATTGTGAAGCTGTCGTAGTCGCAATTTTGCAGCTTAGCGCATATATGCAGAGCAGTTGCTCAAGATCTTTTTCAGACAAACTATGAATGTTGATGTTTTTTCGAAAGATGGTCAAGTAGTAGGGCAAATCGAGTTACCCGATGCGATTTTTAATATCGAGCCACATGAGCATGCAATGTATCTTGCAGTACGCCAGTACCTTGCGCATCAGCGCCAAGGGACGCACAAAGCAAAAGAACGCTCAGAAGTGTCTGGTGGCGGCAAGAAGCCTTGGAGGCAGAAGGGTAGAGGGACAGCTCGCGCCGGGTCATCTCGCTCACCTTTGTGGGTAGGCGGCGGAACAGTTTTTGGTCCGCGCCCACATAAGTATACGCTGAAGTTGCCCAAGAAAGTAGCTCGTCTTGCTCGCAAATCAGCGCTGACACTGCGTTTGCGCGAAAATAATATTATTGTTGTGGAGGACTTGGAGTTTGCAACCATTAAGACGAAACATATGGTGAACGTGCTGAAGGCGCTTGGTCTGTCAGGTGAAAAGGTGCTACAGCTACTGCCAAAGCCAAACCAGAATGTGTACTTGTCCTCGCGCAACATCGAACACTTAACGACGCAACTCGCTGACAAAATCTCAACCTATGATATTCTATGCAACAAAAAGCTCCTTCTTCATAAAGGGGCTGTTGAGGCAATAATCCAAACTTTTGCAGAGTAAGAATTGAGAGGAATCCGCGATG
The DNA here is from genome assembly GCA_025055035.1 of Candidatus Kapaibacterium sp. Taxonomy (GTDB): domain Bacteria; phylum Bacteroidota; class Ignavibacteria; order Kapaibacteriales; family UBA4661; genus PH2015. The sequence goes on along the minus strand of JANWZB010000049.1, from coordinate 18,213 downwards.
CAAGTTTTGAAGAAGCCGCTTATCACAGAAAAAGCAACGAGGATGAACCAGCTCGGTCAGTATGCTTTTGAGGTTGATGTTCGCGCAAACAAGATTGAAATCCGAAAAGCGGTAGAGTCCCAATTTGCTGTTGAAGTCGCAAGCGTGAGAACAGTGCGTGTGCGTTCGAAGCGCAAGCTGCAGTTTACACGGCGCGGGCGCTTTGCTGGGAAAACTGTTGCACGAAAGAAAGCATACGTTACGCTCAAAGCAGGTCAGAGTATCGATATAAGTACGAGCGGGAATGAATGATGGTATGTAGCGCCGCGCATAGGCGGACAGTATAATCACTGCTTTTGTCGAAACACCATGCCTCTTCGCAAACTAAAACCAATCACACCAGGAACGCGATTCTATTCGGTTAGTACGTTCGAAGAAATTACAAAGTCTGTACCCGAAAAGAGCTTACTCGCTCCACTGAAAAAGACCGGTGGCAGGAACAATACTGGGCGAATTACTTCTCGCCACCGTGGTGGCGGACACAAACGCCGATACCGAATTATCGATTTCAAACGCGATAAGTACGATATCAATGCTCGTGTTGAAGCGATTGAATACGATCCTAATCGCACAGTACGGATTGCTCTTCTGAAGTACGATGATGGCGAGATGCGCTATATTCTAGCCCCAGCTAGCATTAGGGTGGGAGATATGCTTCAATCAGGAGAAAATGCAGAGATACGTGATGGTAACGCGCTGCCGCTGTATCGGATTCCTGTTGGCTCATTTATCCACAACGTAGAGATGAAACCGGGAAAAGGTGGACAACTCGCTCGGAGTGCAGGTACTGCAGCGGTTCTTGTAGCTCGCGATGAGAAATATGCTCAGATTAAGCTGCCCTCGAGCGAGGTTCGCATGGTGCCGGTGCGGTGCTTTGCTACTATCGGCGTGCTGGGTAATGCAGATCACGAAAACATTTCGTACGGAAAAGCAGGACGCATGATATGGTTAGGTGTTCGTCCTCAAACTCGCGGTATGGCAATGAACCCTGTAGATCATCCAATGGGTGGTGGCGAAGGGCGCTCAAAGTCGGGGGGGGGACGTCAGCATCCTCGCTCTCCGTGGGGGCAGCTTGCGAAAGGCTTAAAAACTCGTAAAAAGCATAAGCCCTCAGACAAGTATATTGTGCGTCGTAGAGTGAAATAGAATTGTATCATTCTTAGTCAACAACGTTTCATGGCTCGTTCACTCAAAAAAGGACCATTCGTTAGCATCAAGCTGGCAAAAAAAGTGCGAGCGCTTAACGCCTCAAATAAAAAAGTTGTGATTAAAACGTGGTCTCGCGCTTCAACCATTACTCCAGAGTTTGTTGGGCACACATTTGCTGTACATAACGGGAACAAATTTATCCCGGTGTATGTGTCTGAGAATATGGTTGGGCATAAGCTTGGCGAATTTGCTCCGACGCGCACATTTAAAGGACACTCTGGTAATAGAAAAGAACTTCGAGGCAAATAATTTTACAGTTACACTGATGCAAAAGTTTGAAGCACAGGCAACAAAGCGCTTTTTGCCCGGTTCACCGCGTAAAATGCGGCTCGTGATTGATTTAATTCGTGGCAAAAGCGTTGCAGAAGCAATGGCGCTTCTTAGGTTTAGCCCTAAACACGCTGCACGCGAAGCAGAGAAAGTCTTGCGTTCTGCATATGCAAATCTTGAAAATAAAAATGAGAATGCTCGCTTCGATATGAAAAATACAATTATCAAGACAGCATTCGTGAATGGCGGGCCTATGCTTCGGCGTATTAGTCCCGCTCCGATGGGCCGTGCTTATCGTATTCGTAAGCGCATGAACCATGTAACAATTGTTGTAGTGTCGTACCAGTGATTTGGCAGCAGTAGCTGGTCGTGCAACACCATACACACTTTTTGCAAGGAGATTGTAGCTTTGGGTCAAAAAACAAATCCTATTGGTTTCCGTCTAGGAATTATCCGGGCTTGGGACGCAAACTGGTTTGATGACAAAAGCTTTGCCAGTAAGCTCTCAGAAGACATGATGGTGCGGAAGTACCTGCACGAACGCTTAAAGAAAGCGGGTATATCTCGTATCGTTGTCGAGCGTACGCCTAAGCAAATTCGCCTGACTATCAAGACCTCTCGTCCCGGTGTGGTTATAGGTCGGTCGGGCAAGGAGATTGCTCAACTTGAGGAGGAACTCAAAAAAATTACCTCTAAAGAGGTTAAGATTCTTATCAGCGAGATAAAGCGTCCCGAAATAGATGCGCAGCTCATTGCCGACACAATAGCACAGCAACTTGAAGGCAGAATCTCGTACCGTCGAGCGATGAAGCAAGCTGTTAGCTCGGCTATGCGCATGGGTGCTGAGGGTGTGCGTGTGGTATGTAATGGTCGTTTGGGTGGTGCAGATATGTCGCGTATGGAGCAGTATCGTGAAGGACGCGTTCCTCTTCACACGTTGCGTGCGAACATTGACTATGCTACATCCACTGCGCAGACTATCTACGGCGCGATAGGCATAAAGGTCTGGATATGCCTTGGCGAAGTTCTTGGTGGAAGTTCTTCGATGTACCAAGAAAAAGCCTCTGCAGTAAGTGCTAAACCGCCGCGCTAGTGCTTTCATGCTTTCAAAGCTCTGAGTCGTAGTCGTGTATATGAACAATTGCAAGGAAAATCCTCATGCTGCTTCCCAAACGAGTAAAATATCGCAAAACCCAGCGCGGTAGAATGAAAGGCAAAGCCTATCGTGGCTCACAAGTGACATTTGGCACGTTCGGCTTAAAGGCATTGGAACCGGCATGGATTACAAATCGCCAGATCGAGTCGGCGCGGATTGCGATTAATCGCTATCTCCGTCGCGATGGTAAAGTTTGGATACGTATTTTCCCTGACAAGCCCTACACAAAGAAGCCCGCTGAAGTGCGCATGGGCTCTGGAAAAGGTAGTACAGAGTACTACGTAGCTGTCGTTAAGCCCGGTCGTATTCTATTTGAGCTTGAGGGCGTTAGTAAGGAACGAGCAATGGAAGCAATGCGGCTTGCTTCGCATAAGCTGCCTATCAAAACAAAGTTTGTGATGCGCGTCGATGCGCAGGAGCTTCACTAATTAATCCCTTGTAAAAGAGTCTATGAAAGCGCGTAAGGCAGAAGATCTGCGCAAACTTAACGATGCAGATTTAGCGATGAACCTTAAAGATGCTCAAGAAACCCTAGCAAATCTTCGCTTTAAAAAAACACTGGGCGAAGTAGAAGATACTGCGTACTTGAAAATCCTACGAAAAGATATCGCTCGCATCCATACAGTTATAAGTGAGCGCAAGCAAGCGTTGTCGAAAAAGAATATTCCACAACAATAGAAAAATTCTAGTGCATGGAAATGACAGAGACTCAAGAAAATCGGCTGCAGCGCGGAAGGCGTAAGATCAAAACCGGCAAAGTTGTCAGTGCAAAGAAAATGGATAAGACGATAGTCGTCGCTGTTGAACGCCAAGTAGCGCACCCGATATACAAGAAGTATTTTAAAAAGACCAAAAAGTTTATGGCACACGATGCAGAAAACGTATGTAACGAAGGTGATATTGTGCGGATTATGGAAACCCGTCCACTCAGTGCTCGCAAGCGCTGGCGTCTGGTCGAAATTGTAGAACGTGCTCAGTAGAGCGAGAACTGTTGAGCGGCTTTCCGTGTGCTATTTGTATTGAGACGTCAAGTTTTATGCAGTGTAGTATCCTTGCCTTTGTGGCTCTTTTCTCAGAAAGAGAGTGTACGCTCCATGATTCAGGAAGAAACAAACCTCGTTGTTGCTGACAATTCTGGTGCGAGGAGAGTCCGCTGTATTCGTGTGCTTGGCGGACATGAGAAGCGCTATGCAACTGTCGGCGACGTTATAGTAGTATCCGTGAAAGATGCTATTCCAAATGCTGGTGTGAAGAAGGGCGACAAATCTCGTGCTGTGATTGTTCGCACCAAAAAAGAGATTCGCCGCAAAGATGGGTCGTACATACGCTTCGATGAAAATGCGGCTGTGCTCTTGAATAATCAGGGAGAGCCCCGTGGCACTCGCATTTTCGGCCCTGTAGCACGTGAACTGCGCGATAAAAACTTTATGAAAATAGTATCGCTTGCTCCCGAAGTCCTGTAACTGCGCCGCCAAACATTGTTGTACATCGATAACGAAATAGCTAATCAACCTCTCAAATCCTGCTGCACTATGAAGCTTAAGATTAAGAAAGGCGATACCGTTCGCGTTATTGCGGGCAACGACAAGGGTAAGGAAGGTCGAGTAATTCAAGTCTTACCCAAGGAAATGCGTGTTGTAGTTGAGGGTGTGAATGTTCGCAAGCGCCACATGCGGGCTAACCCTAGCACGCAGCAAGGTGGTCAAATTATCGAACGCGAAATGCCAATTCACTACTCCAACGTTATGCTTATAGACAGTGCAGGCAATACCACCCGCGTTGGAGTGAAGATTACTGAGGATCATGGTGTAGTAACCAAAGTGCGCATTGCAAGAACGACAGGCGAAGAAATCTGAGAGCGATATTGCGTAGAGTTTGCATTCTACAGCCGAAACTTTAATTCTGTCTTGGATAGCTATGGCAAAGCAACAGCAAGGTAAATTAAAAAAAATAGAATTCGCATTCGAGGGCGCACGCCTTTCAGAAAATCCTGCACAAGTCCCAGAGCCTCGGCTAGCAACGATGTATAAGCAGACGGTTGTGCCGTTGCTAATGAAGAGATTCGGCTATAAGTCTGTAATGCAAGTGCCAAAGCTGCATAAGATTGTCGTTAATATGGGTGTAGGTGCAGCAGCACAAGACCAAAAGGCTCTGCAGGCTGCTATTACGGAAATGGAACTTATTACTGGTCAGCGTCCTGCCATAACAGTTGCGAAGGAGGCTATTTCTAATTTTAAGTTGCGTGCAAACCAGCCGATTGGCTGCCGTGTAACGCTGCGCCGTGCGCATATGTACGAATTTCTTGACCGTTTCATCAATATTGTTGCTCCACGTATTCGGGACTTTCGGGGTTTCTCCGACAAGTCGTTTGATGGGCGTGGAAACTACTCCTTGGGTGTCAAGGAACAAATTATTTTTCCAGAAATTGATGTCGATAAAGTAGCAAAAATCCGTGGTATGGATATTACGTTCGTTACAACCGCCTCGACCGATGAAGAGGCGCATGCTCTACTTCAGGAGTTTGGTTTTCCGTTCCGTAAGCAGTAGTACATGTGGTATCGAGCGAGTAAGTTGTTAGCTGCAAGTTTTGGTGTGAGCATAAGCCTATTTTCACCTGTATTGATTGAAATATATGTCTACAACGGCAGTTAAAGCACGCAACATCAAGCGCCAGAAGCTTGTTGAAAAATACGCAGTGAAGCGTGCTGCATTGAAGGCAGCAGGCGACTGGGATGCATTGCAAAAGCTTCCGCGCAATAGCTCACCAACTCGACTGCGCAACCGCTGCAGCCTGACTGGGCGCGGCAAAGGTGTATACAGAAGGTTTGGGTTGGGGCGTAATAAGTTCCGCGAGCTTGCGCTTGAGGGCAAAATCCCTGGTATTCGGAAATCAAGCTGGTAGGTAATGTCAGACCTTGTGCAAGTCCCTGTACCACAGATTTCACTAAAAGAAAAAGAGACCATTCACCTCACTCAAATACCAATGCAAGTTACTGACCCTATATCGGACTTTTTAACCCGCATCCGCAATGCAGCGAAAGCTCGCCATAAGCGAGCGGATGTTCCATGCTCTAAGATGAAGATTGCAATAGCGAAGATTCTGAAAGAGCAAGGATATATTGCAGATTATCAGATTATCGAGGACGGTAAGCAGAACATCTTGCGCGTGTCATTACGATATTTCAACGGTCGTCCGCCATTTGATACGATTACCCGTATAAGTCGTCCCGGGCTACGCCGCTACACGCAAGTAGTCGACATTCCGCGTGTACGAAGCGGTCTAGGTATAGCAATTCTCTCGACACCAAAGGGTGTCATAACTGATAAAGAAGCTCGGAAACTGAACGTTGGCGGAGAGATTCTCTGCACGATTTACTAGTTATGCTTCTGTAGAAAGCTTTTTAGGCAGCAGCGCATAGGAGAAGTAACGTGGCCACAGACAGTAGGTTGCTCCTGTTCAACGCCCAGCACATTCGTAATACGTAGAATTTTTATAAGGAGAACGCATCGTGTCTCGGATTGGTAAAAAGCCTGTTTCTATACCCAAAGAAGTCCAAGTGTCCGTCAGTTCTCGTACAATTGTGGTGAAAGGACCAAAGGGCGAGCTTCAGTTCAATTTGCCAGAAGGTATTTCATACGAGATGAAAGATGGAACAATGACGTTTGCTCGCTCTTCGGAGGAGAAGCATGTGCGTGCACTGCACGGGTTAACGCGTGCCTTGCTTGCCTCTATGATTGACGGGGTAACAAAGGGCTTTACAAAAACCCTTGATATAGAAGGCGTAGGATATAAAGCCGAGATGCGAGGCAAAAACCTTTATCTCGTTCTTGGATATTCACATCCCATTCTTTTTATTCCGCCTCCGGGTATAACTCTTTCAGTTGCTTCGCCGACACAGTTTAGCGTCAGTGGAATTGATAAACAGCTTGTTGGTGAAGTTGCTGCAAAGCTTAGGTCGTTGCGTCCACCTGAGCCTTACAAAGGCAAGGGCATTCGCTATCAAGGCGAGTATATTGTGCGCAAAGCGGGTAAATCTGGAGGCAAAGGAAAATAAGAATCTTTGAAATGAGATTAAGTCATAGTATGGTTACTACGAACAAATACGAGCGTCGTGAACGCCGCAAAAAGAGAATTCGGCGCAAGGTGTACGGCACAAGTGAGCGCCCACGCCTGAGTGTATATCGTAGTTTGAACAACTTTTACGCTCAGATTGTTGACGACACGCAGATGCGTACTATTGTTTCTGCATCAAGTATTGACAAGGATTTGAAAGATAAAGTTGCCTCAGCGGCGAGCAAATCTGATGTTAGTAAGATGGTTGGTGAGCTACTAGCAAGGCGCGCAGCTGCCGCTGGTATTACGAGAGTTGTTTTTGATCGTAATGGATACATCTATCATGGTAGGGTAAAGGCATTTGCCGAAGCAGCACGCGAGGCTGGACTGCAGTTCTAAAAATACTGAGCGTTTATCGCAGTCCTTAGCAACTTGTACAAAAGGTCCGTCTCCGTCATCGTATATGGTTTCTCTGTCTTCTCTGTCATCGTATATAGTTTGTGCTAAATAATTCAACGTACTACGTACTATATTCTTGCAAGAGTGTACCGTGGCTAAACAGAAATCATCTGACTTGGAACTCAAAGACAAGCTTGTTAATGTATCTCGTACCGCCAAAGTTGTAAAAGGTGGTCGCAGGTTCGGTTTCAGTGCGATTGTCGTAGTCGGTGATGGTAATGGTCATGTCGGCTATGGACTTGGCAAGGCGAACGAAGTGACCGATGCAATTGCCAAAGCAACAGAAGCGGCACGAAAGAATCTTGTGAAAATTACACTCAGTGGCAATACTATTCCGCACGATGTTTTCGGAAAATTTGGTGCGGGAAAGGTTCTACTGAAACCAGCTACACCTGGAACAGGTGTCATTGCTGCTGGTGGTGTGCGTGCAGTATTGGAAATGGCTGGCGTGCAGGATGTGCTTACCAAAAGTCTTGGTTCTTCAAATCCACACAATACGGTCAAAGCAACATTCAAAGCACTTCTTCAGCTGCAAGATGCTCAAACTATTGCCGAGCGCCGAGGTATTGATGTGCGTAAGGTGTTGTTTGGCTAGTAAACACGAAGACAGCAAAGTAAACATTCGTGTACCTCTTTCTACCTGCGCCTAAGAACTATTCTGCCAATGACTATGCCGAAGCTTAAAATTACTCAGGTGCGAAGCACTATTAACTGTAAGACATCGCAAAAGCGCACAATAAAAGCGTTAGGGCTTGGTCGTCTGCATGCAACGGTGATTCAGCCCAAAAATCCCTGCACACTTGGTATGCTGAACGTTGTGCAGCATCTTGTTGCTGTAGAGGAAATCGCAGACTAATCTAATCTTACATTTATACTTGAAAGCGATGAAGCATATTGGTAATCTGACATATAGTCCCGGCTCTCGCAGGAATGAAAAGCGTATTGGTCGTGGAACAGGCTCTGGTCATGGAGGGACAGCAACGCGTGGCCATAAAGGGCATCAGTCGCGCAACAACTTCAAGCGTAAGCGTAGCTTCGAAGGTGGTCAAATGCCGCTTAACCGCCGTCTTCCAAAGTATGGCTTTAAGAATCCGTTCCGCATAGAGTACCAATGTGTGAATGTTGCGCGCTTGCAAGAGCTAGTAGATAAGGGTGTGCTGCAGGCGAACACTGTGGATTTCGATACACTCTTCCGCCTAGGGGTTATTAGCAAGAGCACCATGCCGCTGAAGATTCTAGGAGAAGGCTCTTTATCGGCAGCGCTGAAGGTATCAGCACATAAGTTTTCTGAATCAGCGAAATCAAAGATTGAAGCAGTCGGAGGCACAGTAACGATTCATGAATAGAATCATCGAAACCCTCAAGAACATCTTTAGAATTGAAGAGCTTCGTCAGCGAATCCTCTTCACTGCTGGAGTACTCCTTGTTGTTCGACTCGGGGCGTTTATTACCATTCCCGGTGTAGATGTTGCAGCACTTAAGGCTGCAACGGCAAATGCATCAAATTCTAACACGCTGTTTGGTTTGTTCGACCTGTTTGTCGGTGGTGCATTTTCTAATGCAGCAATCTTTGCACTTGGGATTATGCCGTATATTTCGGCAACGATTATTTTGCAACTTGGTGGAATATTTATTCCTGAACTACAACGTATGCAGCGTGAAGGTGAGGAAGGACGGCGTCGGCTCAATAACTATGCACGGATTGCCACGGTCGTTCTTGCTGCACTTCAAGCATGGGCTGTAAGTATCAAAGTAGCGTCTACCCAAAGTACCGCTGGTGTTTCCGTTGTACCTGATGCTGGGGCACTCTTTACAATCACAGCGATTGTACTGATGACCTCTGGGACGATATTCCTTATGTGGCTTGGTGAGCAGATTACAGAACGAGGTATTGGTAACGGTATCTCTCTTATCATTTTCATTGGTATCATTGCTCAGCTTCCTGTTGCACTACTGCAGGAAATTAAGCTTATTCAGGCTGGCTCACGTCTTTGGATTGTTGATATTATTCTTCTTGGTCTGTTAGCAGTAATTATTGCTCTTGTTGTTCTGATGACACAAGGCACGCGGCGTATTCCCGTGCAGTATGCGAAACGTGTTGTCGGACGCAAGGTATATGGCGGCACAACGCAGTATATCCCGCTGCGGGTTAATACAGCTGGAGTTATGCCGATTATCTTTGCGCAGTCCATCATGTTCATTCCAAGCACAGTGTTAAGTTTCTTTCCTGATGCGCAATGGGCTGCATCGCTCGCGCGCATTTGGAGCGATCGTTCGTTCGTCTACGCAATATTCTATGCAATACTTATCGTGTTCTTTACGTATTTCTACACTGCAATTGCCTTTAACCCTAAGGATGTTGCGGATAACATGAAAAAACAAGGTGGCTTTATACCCGGTGTGCGCCCTGGAGCACCTACTGCCGAATACATGGATAATATACTAACGCGAATTACTCTGCCGGGCTCAATATTTCTAGCAGTTATTGCAATTCTGCCGGTGTTTGTTTCAAATGTTTTAGCTGTACCATCGCTTTTTGCCTCGTTTTTTGGAGGAACAAGCCTACTTATTATTGTTGGTGTAGCGCTCGATACACTCCAGCAAATAGAGTCATATCTGTTAATGCGTCATTACGACGGTTTTATGAAAAGCGGTAAGCTGCGAGGACGTTCTGGTAGTGTGAGCGCACAAGCACCCGGAGGATATTAGTTTAGATTTTAGACTTGAATATTGATTGACAGACAGCCAGCTTGAGATTATGCTTGACTTGTAAACTGAATAAGGATAAGGTACGGAATAAGGTATGGTTGGTGCACCATCAGTAAAGGTGAAATCTGCTCTTGATTATATCGAGGAAGCATGCAGGATAGTTGCTGATACAATTATGTTAGTCGGCAAGTATATGAAACCCGGTGTAAACACATTAGAAATTGACCAGATTGCCGACGACTATATCTGTTCTCGTGGTGCACTACCCTCGATAAAAAACTATCAAGTGCCATGGACAACGATTATAAACGGCAAGGAGTGCCAGCTTGTATATAAATATGCAACCTGTATTTCTGTCAACGATGCCGTCGTTCATGGCTTGCCAAGCAAGGACTGTGTTCTCCAAGAGGGAGATATTGTCTCTTTCGACTGCTTGGCTTGCAAGAATGGCTACCATGGCGATGCTGCATATACATTTGGAGTTGGTGTTATTAGTGAGGAAAAAGCAAGACTACTGCGCGTAACACAAGAAGCATTGATGCTAGGCTTGGAGCAAGCTACAGGGCGAAATAAGGTATATGCTATTTCGGGTGCAATTCAAAAGCATGTAGAGAAAAACGGCTTTTCGTGTGTGAGAGAGCTTGTCGGGCATGGAATAGGAGAGTCAATCCACGAAGAGCCCTCCATACCAAACTTTATTCCGCCGCTCATGCATCGCGACCAATACCCAAATGTTCGCCTGCGTGCAGGTCAGACCCTTGCAATTGAGCCTATGGTGAATGCAGGAAAGCATAAGGTGTATACTGATAAAGATGGCTGGACAGTGCGTACTGTTGACGGCAAGCCATCGGCACACTTCGAGCATACTGTGCTTGTCCAAGAAAAGGAGCCGCCAATTATATTAACTCTGCTTGACTAGCAGCGCTTGAGAAGTAAAGCAGCGTATTTTTGTGCATAATCTTATGGCAAAGCAAGGACTCATACGAGTAGATGGGCTTGTTGAGGAAACGCTTCCTAACGCACAATTCATTGTGAAGTTAGAAAACGGTCATAAGGTGCTAGCACATGTTTCTGGAAAAATGCGAATGAATTTCATCAAGATTATTCAAGGCGATAAGGTTACCGTAGAACTGTCGCCCTACGATCTAACAAAGGGCAGAGTTGTGTATCGTTATAAGTAAGTGAATGCGTTGTGCTAGATTACGGAGCCTGCATACACGTGCATAGTACAAATCTGCTCAAAATAAATGTTTCAACGATAGTAAGGAAGAATCGCAATGAAGGTTCAAGCATCGGTAAAGAAGCGCAGTAGCGATGACAAAATCGTTCGTCGCAAGGGCAGGGTATACATTATTAATAAGAAGAATCCCCGCCACAAACAACGGCAAGGTTAAACTATTGTTCATAACAAAAAGGAGTACAGACTTTGGCACGCATAGCCGGTGTAGATTTGCCCAAGAATAAGCATGCGTTTATTGGGCTCCAGTACATTTTTGGAATAGGTCGGGCTCGCGCGTTTGAGATTCTGGAAAAAGCAAATGTGCTTTCAAATAAGCGAGTATCAGAATTTACCGACGAAGAAATAGCACGCCTGCGTCAAATTATTCAAAATGAGTACAGCGTCGAAGGGCAGCTCCGCAGCGAAATCGCTCTCGACATTAAACGCCTAATGGACATTGGCTGCTATCGAGGTCTTCGTCATCGTCGTGGACTTCCTGTTCGTGGTCAGCGAACACGCACAAATTCCCGAACACGCAAAGGTCGTCGTAAGACAGTTGCAGGAAAAAAGAAAGCAGCAAAGAAATAGCAGCACTAAGAACGTATATCTACCCGTTGTATTTATCTTCAATGCTATGGCTAAGACTTATACAAAGCGTGCAAAAAAGAAAACGGTTTCTGACATTCATGGGAAAGCGTTTATCCGCGCAACGTTCAACAACGTGCAGGTAACAATTACAGATATTTATGGGAATGTTTTGAGCTGGTCGTCGGCGGGACGAAATGGCTTCCGCGGTTCAAAAAAGAACACCCCATATGCTGCTCAAGTATCGGCAGAAAACGCGGCTAGAGAAGCGTATGATATGGGATTGCGTAAAGTAGATGTGTTTGTTAAGGGTCCGGGCTCTGGACGCGAAGCAGCAGTTCGTTCCCTGAGCCAAGCAGGCCTGGAGGTGCTCTCAATTCTCGACCGCACACCGATTCCCCATAACGGCTGCCGTCCACCGAAACGTAGAAGAGTCTAGTGTACGCCTGAACAATGAGAGAAATACCGTATGTGTGTATTACGGTGTTGTTTTTTTTCTTCTAGGTTTGACTAGAAAAACAGTATTACACACACACTTCCTATTATTTCTCAAGTAACTTTCTGTTACGGACATAAGGATTTATAGCTATGAGCCTTTCCATGCAGATGCCCGAGCGTGTCATTGTGCACGAACATTCAACGCAAAATCACGGTATTTTTATTCTTCAGCCTCTCGAAGGAGGCTACGGCGTTACAATAGGCAATTCGTTTCGTCGTGTCTTGCTGTCATCAATTCCCGGTGCAGCCATTGTTGCTGTTCGTGTTAGTGGGGTTCTGCATGAGTTTCAGACGATTCCGGGTGTTGTTGAAGATATGTGCGAAATCATCCTCAACTTGAAAGGAGTCAGGCTCAAAATCATGGACAAAAAGGGGGTGCAAGTTGCCTTTCGTTTGAAAGGACCCCATACATTCACTGCCAAAGATATCCAGACAGCAAGCGATCAAGTGGAAATTATGAATCCTGACCACTACATTGCAACGCTAGCTCATGACGCTGATGTTGAAATTGAGCTAATTATTGGGCGTGGGAAGGGATATGTTCCTGCTGATGAGAACCGTGATCCAGACTATCCAGTCAACACTATACCAATCGATGCGATTTTCACACCAATTAAAAACGTCAAGTACAGCGTCGAGCCATTCCGTGTTGGTCAGAAAACGGACTACGAGCGTTTGACGATCGATGTAGAAACTGACGGTACAATCTCTGCCGAAGAAGCGATGGAGCAAGCAGCTCGCATCCTTCGCGACCATATCCAGCTTTTTATCAATTTCGACGTAGAAGAAGAACCAGAAGCAGAGGATGAGTCGCGAGATGCGGAATTTGCGCGTATTCGTCGTATTCTTAATACACCAGTTGATGACCTAGAACTTTCTGTGCGTTCGCATAACTGCCTCAAAGCAGCAAATATCAAGACACTTGCCGACCTAGTGCGCCGCCAAGAAAGCGATATGCTTAAGTTCCGCAACTTCGGACGTAAATCGCTTGCGGAATTAACAGAAATCGTTCAGCAATTTAACCTTCACTTTGGCATGGACGTTGATAAGTACCTGCAAGAAGACGAAAAGCAGCCAGCTGAAGATTAGAAATACATGCATGCACAAGTATGGGAATAACAGTTCTCTCTTTCCTTCTTCACGGCTTATCGACGAAATAGTTGTTTTGCCACTCTTTTCCGTACACACATGAGACACTTGTATGCAGGAAGAAAGCTCAAGCGGACGTCGAGTCATCGCAGAGCATTACTCAATAACCTTGCTACGTCGCTGCTACAGCACAAGCGCATTACTACGACAGAAGCAAAAGCTAAGGAGCTGCGGCCGTTTGTTGAGCGCCTGATTACTAAAGCAAAGCACGCTTATATGGCGGAGCAACAGAGGCAGCTTCCTAAGGGGCATACGCTTGATATCCATGCTCGCCGCGTTGTGGGAAGAAGCATTAGAAACAAAGCCGTGTTACAAGAGTTGTTCGATACAATTGCCCCAGTAGTTGAAAATCGTCCGGGAGGATACACACGTATTGTAAAAACTGGTCAGCGTCATGGCGATGGCAGTCGTACAGCTATTATTGAACTTGTAGATTGGTCGGAGAAGCAAGATGGTCGACGCACACTAGGACGCAAGAGGAAAAAACAGCAGGTTGTTTTACCAAGTCAAGCCCGCGTTCAAGAACAGGTACAAGCAAGCGTTGCTGCTGCAACAGAGCAAATAGAGCAGTCTTTGGCAAGAGAAGAAGCACTTTCAGACCAAAGTTCTACAAATACAGAGCCCGATGCCGCAGAGAGTAAAGAGAGCTAGATGATGAACGATGCGCTGTTCAAAGTCTCAACTCAAAAATGATGCAATACTAGCGCGCCGAGAAAGGGCAATGGATTTCTCGGCGCGCTGCTTTTATCGTAATAGTAGCATGTATATCAGGGTATTGAGTCGCCTAGTACTATTGAGTCAGGCACATCGATTTCCATGAGCAGTATTGCCGAGGCAATCGTTTTACCTTGAGCATCAAGCTTGAGCGAGACTGTGCCACCACCGCCAAGTGTATTGTGCAACACAAAGTTTAATGCCCAGATATTAGGGAGCTCATAGCGTTCAACCGCTCCTAAGCATACACCGTGAAAGTGTTGCTTTACACGCTCAACAGTGAGAATGTCACGCAAGATAGGATACCATTCTTCTTTGAAGGCAATAACACCGCAGTTTGCTGCATCGCCTTTGTCGCCACTGCGTGCGTGGGCTAATCGTGCAAGAGGAATTCGCATGGGCTTTGGGGGAAAGTTGTGCTGTTCTTTGTGATATTTTTCGTGAAAGAGCTCGTATTTTTTGAGCAAATTTACAACTCTATGCTCAATGTGCTGACATGTGAAAAGTTGTCTAGCAAAGAAATTTATTGTAACTTTGCGCTCCAGTTTGTGAATACTAGGTGTTTGCTATTCCTTGAATACTAAGACACTACCTATAAAACTTGATGTTGCATCCTCAGCATCCCACATGCTTTTCGCGAAGAATACAGCATTTCTACGGCTTGTGAAAGCTGTGGAAGCCATTCTCTCAACGTATACCTTATGCCACACCGAATGGAGAGCTGCGCATGAATCGCATAATGTTCAAATCTAAAATTCACCGTGCCTGTGTAACACAGGCAGAATTACACTATGAAGGCAGCCTTACAATTGATGAAGAGCTCATGGAAGCTGCTGATTTGCTTGAATATGAGAAAGTGTCTGTTGTCAACATTAATAACGGTGAGCGCTTTGAGACATATGTCATCAAAGGTAAGCGTGGAAGCCGTGTCATGTGCCTTAACGGTGCGGCTGCTCGAAAGGCTATGGTTGGAGATCGCATTATTGTGATTAGCTATGCTATTATGTCCAATGAGGAAGCGCGGAGCTATAAGCCTACAATTGTACTAGTTGATGAACGCAATGCTATCAAGCGTATCAACAATGAAGTACTGGAAGAAACACTCATGGCAATAAATTAAAATGTCCACCAGGGTCTAATCTCATACGCAAAAGCTGTATGGGGCAGATAAGTACTCTGCTCTCAACATTCAACTTAATTAATGTAGTTGCGCCTACTACACGGAGAATTTTGTAGTTTTGACACATCTTTCCCGTTCTTTTCATGACAACACCAATAGCAGTTGTTATTCTTGCCGCTGGAAAAGGGACGCGGATGAATAACCCGCACAAGGCCAAAGTGATGTTCGAGCTTGCTGCTCGACCAATGATTGAGTATGTAGTGCATCAAGCACAATCTCTTGCACCAGAACGCATTATTGTTGTTGTTGGTTTTCAGAAGGAATCAGTGATAGCATATCTGCGCGCGCGATTCCCAGATTATTTAGAGTACGCACATCAAGACCAGCAGCTTGGTACAGGGCACGCAGTGCAGCAGGCAGAATGCTTGTTACAAAACTTCTTTGGTAATGTACTTATATTGTCGGGCGATGTCCCACTGCTACGTACAGAGACTCTACAAGCATTCGCAGCAGCACATGCCGCTTCGCGAGCGACTGCATCGGTACTAACCGTTGATGCTCCAAATCCTGCAGGATATGGCAGAATTATACGTGCACACAATGGTGAGTTCGAGAAAATTGTTGAACATAAGGATGCGAATCAGGAAGAACGTGCTATCACGGAAATCAACAGTGGTATTTATCTTGTCCGATCCTCTGCGCTATTTTCTGCACTGCGTGAGGTCTCTAACAATAACGCTCAAGGCGAGTACTACCTCACTGACATCATAGACATTCTGCGCAGGCGGGGTGAAAGCGTGCATGCATGGAAGTGTGATGCCTTTCTGGAAGTGCTTGGTGTGAATACGCTCGAGCAGCTCGCTGAAGCAGAAGATATTGTAGGACGTCGTCTTATTTCCGCTCTCGTATAAATATAAAGCCATAATTGGTACTCACGCAGAGTATCACTCTCTCACATAATTCTACGATAAACTATGATTGGTGGAGTGAATCATATCGGTATAGCTGTGCGCGACTTAGAAAGGAGTATGGAACTCTTTAAAAAAGTGCTTTGTGTTGAGTCGTTTCATCGGGAAACAGTCGTTGAGCAAAAAGTTGACATTGCCTCATTTAAAGCCGGTGATGTACTTATAGAACTTACAGCACCCACCGATGATGAGTCGCCTATCGCAAAATTTATTGAAAAACGCGGTGAAGGTATTCATCATATTGCCTTCACGACCGAAGGAATTGACAACGAGCTTCAGCGCCTTGCTCAAAGCGGTATTCAGCTTATCAACACAACAGCACAGCAGGGTGCTCATGATATGATGATTGCTTTTCTGCATCCGAAATCTACCAACGGTGTTCTTATTGAACTCTGTGAATCTCAACGGCAGTAGCGTACCCGAGCCTTTGATAACGCACCGTTGGTTGGTTAGTACAACAAATTTTGTTCACTTTTGGAGATTCTTGCCCATGAAGCATAGTATTAGCATTATGCTGAGCGTTGTAATTCTATACGCTGTGACGGCAGTAACACCCTTAGAGGCTCAGCAAAAAAAAGCACGAAAGAAAAACACTCCTGAAACAACTACTTCTGAGCAAACAAGCACTCAGGTGGGGAAACCGTCAGCTCTTGACCCTAACCGTAAAGCTGACCCTGAGATGATAAAACTGGATTCAGCACAGAAAAGTGCAAGACGCTATACATCGTTGGAAGAGGCACTCAAAGAGCCTGAGAATGTAGAGTTACTAGATTTGCACGAGCAGAATCTGACCTCGCTACCTCCGGAAATAGGTAAGCTCGTGAATCTTCATACGCTAAGCTTATACGACAATAAACTCTCCTCTTTGCCGAATGAATTTGCCAACTTGAAGAACTTAAAGTCTGTAGATTTCGGGAAAAATGAGTTTACTGAAATTCCTGTAGTAGTAACAAAACTCAAGGGGCTGAAGGTACTGTACTTTACCTCAAACCAAATTACGAAAATTCCGAAGGAGCTCTTTACGCTTACAAAGCTTTCCGTATTGGATTTTGCTGGCAATCGCTTGACAGAGATACCGAAAGATATTGTAAAACTGACGAATTTACGCTTGCTCAATCTGCGGTTCAACAAGATTGACAAGCTTCCTACGAACATGGGATCGATGAAAAATCTTGAGCAAATTCAGCTCAACTCTAACCCTATTTCTGAAGCTGAACTACGCCGTATCGAAGGTATGCTCAAGACAACAGACGTACGCTTCAACTATTAGGACTAGGAACTGCTAGTCACATACAATGTCTGTTCCCACATGGTAGGCTTAGTATGAAGACGCCTGCTATGTGGGATTTGTTTTACAGAGGAATCAAAAAAAATCTGTGCATCTTCCCTTGAACCTGCTATTTTTGGTATGGTCAACTGCATCCTACTCATAGGCATATCAGGAGTATATGAGGTATACTATAGATATGTTGGTAGCAGCAGCGCCATATGTGGTGCTTGTTGCCCTGATTGCGTATAGTGTGCGTACAGTAATATTTATAATTGGAGCGGCACGAGAGCGACAAAGGCGCATACCATATACCGTACCTATGCCAACTCCTATACCGTTTATTTCAGTAGTTATACCAGCAAGAAATGAAGAGCATACTATTGCTCACTGTGTGCATTCATTGCTTGCAAGCAATTATCCGCAAGAATGCTTTGAGATTGTTGTAGTAAATGATCGTTCTACCGACCGCACAGGGGAAGTACTTCAATTACTACAGCGCGATATACCAAATTTGGTTATTCATAATACAGTTGATGACAACACCAATGTCAACCTTCAAGGGAAGCCTCGTGCTCTTCATCAAGGTATTATGCACTCGCGTGGAGAATATATTCTCATGACAGATGCTGACTGTATTGTGCCACCCACGTGGATACCTGCTATCGTTCAAACATTTCAGAATGCCCATATTGGGCTTATCGCCGCATATACTGTTCCAAAGGGCAAGCGTCTATTCGACTATTTACAAATGCATGAATGGCTTCTCAACAATACTATGGCAAGCGCTGGTGTTG
>JANWZB010000048.1 GCA_025055035.1 Candidatus Kapaibacterium sp. | reverse complement strand
AGATTCGCGTTGATGAGTATTTGAGCCGTCAAATTCACCCTCTACTCAACTATATCTTTTTTGATGACAACTCTGCCGCTATCCCAGAGCGCTACATCAAATTGACTGATATTAGTGCTGAAAGCTTTCGGTTGGAGCGTCTCTTCGGTTTGGAAACCCTTGATGTGTACTACCAAATCCTGAACATTATCGGATATCGGCTCAAAAATTCTAGCGAAAGTATTACGATCACAGGCTGCAACTCGAACACCGGACCAGAAAAGGGCAATCGCGAGCTTTCTATGAAACGCGCACAAGCTGTAAAAGAGTATCTACAAACTGTGTGGAATATCGACCCTGCACGTTTAAACGTTCAAGCAAGAGATTTACCGGAAAAGCCTTCGATCTCAAAAGAAAATCCGCTAGAGGCTCATGCTGAAAACCGTCGTGTTGAAATCACTGGTTCGTGGTCTATTATCCAGCCAGTGTTTCTACAAGATACGCTACGCGAAGCAACACCACCTATTATCCGCTTTTACAGCAAGGTTGAACCCAAAGAAGAACCACCCCAACAATGGAGCATTGCTATCAAGCAGCGGCAAAAGCAACTTCGGCAAATTGCTGCCAGCGGCAATATTCGCCCAATAGTAGACTGGAAAATTAACAAGGAGAAAAACAGCATTCCACTTGACACGCTCCCGATGACGTATGAGCTTGAGATTCGCTATCCATCCCCTCTACCAAATCTACGGTCGAAGCGTATGTCCGTGCCTGTACAGCAGATTACAATTCAAAAGAAAAAGCGCGAACGCTCCAACGACGTAGAAAAAGACCGTTACAGCATGATTTTGTTTCCCTTTGGCTCATCGAAGGTAGAAGAGGGTAATGCTAAAATTGTCGAATTTATCAAATCAGAAAAACGCTTACGCCCAGAGTCAAGCGTTACAATTACTGGCTACACCGACATCATCGGTACAGACCAAGCTAACCTCAAAATCTCCACTGAACGTGCGAAAGCTGTCCAAACAGCACTGGGATTAGACAAACCCGGCGTTGTCCGCGAAATCAAAGTCGAAGGGCGAGGAAAACAGAAACCACTGCTCTATGAAAACAACGAAATGCCTGAAGCACGCTTTTACTGTCGCACAGTTGTTATCGAAATCAAAAATCCTGCTACCAACGAATGATCATCGAGTACCCCTGCTGCCTATACAGCATTATACAGCGTAAAGCCGCGCCTCTTCCCACATAACTTTCGAGACGCGGCTTTTCATTTCTTGTGGTCAATTTGAAGGCATTATGTGAAAATGTAATGTGCCTAACCACAGTTTAGCGCATAAATATTCCGCCTTTGCTTACGAAAAACGGTACAAAGACGAGACTAATAATTGCCATCAGCTTAATAAGAATATTGAGTGATGGGCCAGAGGTATCTTTGAATGGGTCTCCAACAGTATCTCCTACAACCGCTGCTTTGTGCGTATCCGAGCCTTTGCCACCGAGTTGTCCCGTCTCGATGTACTTCTTTGCATTGTCCCATGCGCCACCGGAATTTGCCATTGAAATTGCCAGCATTACACCAGATAGCAATGAACCAAGAAGAACACCTGCAACCATTTTGACACCGAAAAACACCCCAACAATAAGAGGTGTGAGGATCACCAGTAATCCCGGAGCAATCATCTCGCGAAGCGACGCACGTGTGGAGATATCGACGCATGTTCGATAGTCAGCACGCCCTGTACCTTGCAACAACCCCGGAATCTCACGGAATTGACGGCGCACTTCTTCAATCATATCGAATGCTGCCTTTCCAACAGACTTCATTGTCATAGCAGAAAATGCAAACGGTAGCGCTGCACCTACCATTAAGCCAGCAAGCACAGCTGGGTCTGTAAGAGGTATAGTATGAAGTTCTGGCTTTGCTTGTGCTGCACGTGTCAAAAATGCTGATGTTAGCGCTAAACTCGTGAGCGCTGCTGAGCCAATAGCAAAGCCCTTTCCAATCGCAGCAGTCGTATTACCAGCAGCATCAAGAGCGTCGGTGCGTTTGCGAATATCTTTCCCCATCTCTGCCATTTCTGCAATGCCACCAGCATTGTCTGATACAGGACCATACGCATCGATTGTCAAGCCTACTGCAATTGTTCCCAGCATGCCAATAGCTGCCATAGCAATGCCATACATGCCAGCATAGCTATACCCTAGTGCCGCTGCAATTGCAATAAGCACCATAGGGATGACCGAGCTATTATATCCAGTTGCTAAACCATAAATGATGTTAGTTGCTGAGCCGGTTTGCGAAGCATTGGCTACTTGGCGCACAGGATTATAGCGATGCGACGTAAAGTATTCTGTAATCAACCCAATCAACAGCCCTGAAAGTAACCCTGCTGATAGAGCAATAAAAACTCCTGTATTGTGATAAATGTATGGACTTTCAGGCGAAAGCTTGAAGTCTGCAGGAATAAATTTCATTGTTGGGTAGTATAGCGCTGCTAGCATCAATAATGTTGAACCAATTAGGGCGGTTTTCAACGCAGACTCTACCTTTTCTTCAGACGCTGGACGCACAAGAAATAATGACAGGAAACTTGCCACAATACCCACGCCGCTGACAATCAACGGAAAGAGTAACGCTGCAATACGCAGGTTCTCGTCAGGTACATAGGCAAACGCTGTTGCGCCAATAACCATTGCCGCACACGTACTTTCGGCTACTGAACCGAACAGGTCAGCCCCCATACCTGCAATATCACCGACATTGTCACCGACGTTATCAGCAATCACTGCTGGATTGCGCGGGTCATCTTCAGGGATACCCGCTTCTACTTTGCCGACAAGGTCAGCGCCAACATCAGCAGCTTTTGTATAGATTCCTCCACCAACACGACCAAATAGTGCAACTGATGAGCCACCTAAAGCAAAACCTGATAGAATCTCCATAATAGTGTGGATATGCTCATTCGGAAATAGCCCGCGCAAAGCAATATACACAATCACAATACCCAGCACAGCAAGTCCCGTAAGACCAAAGCCCATCACCACCCCCGAATGAAACGCAATCTTGAAGGATTCCTGCAGGGAAATCCGCGCTGCTGCTGCTGTACGAACATTCCCTTTTGTTGCTATGCTCATACCGATGTATCCAGCAGCAACACTAATTGCTGCGCCTATCAGAAAACTTATTGCAGATAGTATACCCATAGGAGTACTAGAGTAAGGATCATTCACAGCAAATGCGATAATTACTGCGAATACTCCCATAAACACCGCAAGGATAGAGTATTCCCTCTTCAAAAATGCCATTGCACCTTCGGCTATAGCAGAGGAAATTTCATGCAAGCGTGTTACTTCTGCCTCAGAGGCAGCACCACTTTCTATGGATACAGATACTACCCGCCGCTGAAATACGAATGCAACAATAAGGGACAGTAGCCCCAATACCACAATCATAGCTAGATACATCATACACGCTCATTGAAGAAAAGTGAAACAAACTAAAGCACAATTGCAGAGTGGTCATCGATAACACAATCTAACACAACCTACGCGATAGCAAAAAACAGCCTCGAATTTACAGATTTTTTTGACGAAGCGGGGAAAATTTTTATATTTGCGTTCCAGTCTTTTCGCATTGCGACCTTAGCTCAGCTGGTTAGAGCGTTACCTTGACATGGTAAAGGTCACAGGTTCGAGTCCCGTAGGTCGCACACGCATCAGAAGAGTAAAAAAGCCGCATGAAGTTCATGCGGCTTTTTTTGTTGTATGCTACTATGATGTGATCCCAACGGGATTCGAACCCGTACTGCAACCTTGAAAGGGTTGTGACCTAACCATTAGTCGATGGGACCTATTACAGACAATGACCTTAAATGCTCTGAGGATTTTTGAGCCAAGATTAGCAAATATAGCGCTTTTCGTTCATTTGTCCAAATAAAAAGCACGCGCTAACAGGAAGAAGACTATCGCGTTGGCGAGAATACCTCAACACGCACAAAGCGGTTGTACATTCTCCCTTCTGGTGTAGTGTTATCGTGGAGCGTCGTTGGACCGACAGCATTGATTCTGGCTCGTGTAGCACCTATAGCATTTGCTACAAATGCAGCACGCTTCTGTGCTATTTGCTTATTATATTCAACATCACCCACCGTATCTGTGTATGCAGTGATAGTAATAGTGGAACCGGGTTTTAGTTTTGCTCTAATAGTTTCAAGTGTCCTACTATTTGTTTCATCGAGCGCTGGAGTCAATCCTCCAGTAAATCCGATAATATCATAGGCATCAATTCGAATATCGTCTTTCCCTTCGAGTTCCTTCTTCTGAATGTTTATTTGCTCAACAGGAATGGAAATAAGAGGCGCATCACCAGACTTATTATTGACATCAGTAATAGACAGCTGCACAGTAACATCTTGACCAGATGCAGGTACAGTGCTAGCATCTTTTGCTAACTCCCAATCAAGCTGCTGTGGATATGTAGTTGTTCCTGTACGCTGAAAAACAGTAACAATTTCGTTATCTTGAAACTGCGTTGCCTCGAAGTTCCATTGCTTTAGTCCTGCTCCTGCGTTGATTTCCAGACCAAAGCGTATCGTTGGCGGAGTAGGTACTTTTGCTACAACATCACTCACTAATGGCGCAAGTAGCTCAGGTGATGGCGAGGATAAATCAACCCTGCGATTTTCGGCTGCTCCAGCAGCAGTAGCACTATTCGAAGGATTTTCTGGCAAGTCACGCTTTTGAATGATAATGCGCTTTGCTTGGATTTTCCAGACATCTTGCAAATAATCACTAACTGCCTGTGCACGTTGTTCGGAAAGCTTCTGATTTCCCTGCTCCTGCCCAACATTCGCATTACATCCCGTAACAATGAGTACTGTAGAAGGATATTCCTCCATACGCTTCCCGATAATGTTCAAGATGTGCCGATACACCTCATAGTTCGACTTATTCACAAGGTCGCTTATTTTGAATGACCCTCGCTCAGCAGCACGTACACGCCGATATCTTGAAGGAATGGCAAATGAGCCTTCATCAAAGAAAATAGCGGGTAGCAGCGGTTGTGTTACGGTCTTACGGAACTGCTCTACGACGAGCTTGGGCTTCCCCGGAAGCTCTTTTCCTCTCTCATCTATACCAACAACCTTCGTAATGTTCACACTAATCCCGACTTTCTTCAGCTCCTCTACACGCTGAGCAATAGCTTTATTGATAGAATCCACCTGAGCTAAACGCTTTTGGTTTTGCGCTCGTTCTACAGCAATTGCGCTATCAATTTTCTTAATCTGCTTAAACGTCTCTTGCATTGCAGGGCTAAGCTCTGGCCGAATAGTACGAAATGGTGAATAGCGTAAAGCTACACCGCCGCGAATATTATTCATGAACCACGACCCACGCCCAACTTCCCTTTGCCATGCAAGGCTCATTGGATCTCGGTCTGTTCCTTCTAGCTCCCGCGGTACTTCATCATTGCGATTGCGCCCCATGTAGGTCAACATAGGAACTCTTGATACAAGAGTGTCTGCCGATAGTTGATTCAGCCCATGTGTGTAGAATCCCTCAACAGCAAGCAACCACCTACCACTAGGTTCAAGAGGTATTTCATAGCTTAGTCCGCCCATTGCACTGATAAGAACAGGAGCAAATGGGAAGTTTCCTGTTTGTCGATTACGCACAGTATCGAGTGCCCGTGTGGCACTATCTATAAAGCGGTATTCGCCACCGATACGCTCATCAAATGTAAATCTACGGTTGAGAGCGGTACCAATCCGTGCGCCAGCGTATAGTGTTAAGCCATCAATCGGGTGATACTTTATGCATGGCTCTGCTGCAGCAATTGCTACATTCGGGAATGTGAACACTCGGCGTATCGTCGCTACGGATGGATTTATCCCGCCGACTAGCAGCCTTTCTGGTGCAATTAGTGTATCACCGATATGCGTATAGCTTGCCCGAAGCGCAATTCCGAAACGATCAGCAAGGGGGTATTCGGCAAGTGCGCCAACCATGAAGGACAAGCGTGATTTCTGACCAAAATTGATAGCATCTGTTGGGAAACCAAATTCGGCAAAATTTGCTAGATGAGTATTCCATGTTACACCACCAACAATCCCATACCGAATATATGGGGATTTATCCGCATCTGCCATCAGCTCATCTATGCTTATGCCAAGTGAAGAGAACGTAGAGGCTGAATCAGATTTCGCCGCTGCAGATTGCGCATACGCTACCATGCTAGCACTTGCAATCAGTGTAGCAAGCGCGAACAGTTGCTGGCATATGAATATCTGTAGTAGAGAACAGCGTAGTTTCATGCTTATACCACGAAAGTACTGGAGAATCATGCTGGCTACCAAGAACTGATGCATTTCTACGCTCATACTCTGTGTGCTTCAGGCGAAGCAAAATAAGAAAAAACCTTGCACAAAAAAACTTTTCCTTGCTCTTGCTTCCATCGGCATTGTCATTATTGTTCACTGCTCATCTGCTGGCTGCTTAAGAGGCGTTTCAATAATGACTTGTACCGTGCGATTGTAAAAGCGCCCTTCCGGCAAGGCATTGTCGAATAATGGTTCCGCCTCACCGACACCTTTAGATTCCAGAGACTTATATGAACTGTTCTGTACTAGCGCTGCTAGTTCCTCCTTAGCTCGTGCCCCTCGTGCTGCAGAGAGCCTTAGGTTATACTCTTCTGAACCGATAATATCTGTGTGCCCAACAACAAGCACCTCAGAATCAGGGAACAATCGCGGCACAACATATTCTTTGAGAATGCGACTGTTCGTTGCGCCTATATCGGATTTATCAAACGGGAACATGATAAGATGATAGCGTTCAAGTGTCTTGTCAATGACGCGCTGCTGTTGCTTATCCTGCGATGTAATACGCCGAATAGGTATTGTAATTGCTTCTGAGTAGCACTCACGTCCTGACTTGTCCTTCACCGAAAATACCGCTTTCAGCGGTATGTCACCCAAAGGTAGCTCGTTCGAATCGTTTTTCCAGTTCCATATAATGGTTGCTTGTGTTGTAAGGTTGTCAAATCTTTTCCAAACCTTGCTTCCCTGAAAAATCGTCAGTGTGCGTACAGTGCCTGGTGTTAGAGGAGCAGAGGGCATGTGATAAAGTGTCTTACCACCGACGGTTACAGCTTTTGGCTGTGGTGGCATATGCACAGGCGCTGGAACATGCTCTAATGATTCAGGCGACATCAGTGTAAAATGCACTATTGGCGCAGACATAGCAATAGTAGGGGTTTTATCGACTACTGGCTTGATAATGTCCCAGTCATCGCAGAGAATCTCTACACGACGATTCTCCACTAAACCTAGGCTATCCTCGCGGTTTGATGGCACCGCCGGCAACGAGCGAACGACAATCTTCATGCGCTTTTCACTAATCTTCCAAATGTCGCGCAAATAGCTTAGCACTGCATTAGCTCGCGCCCTCGATAAACCAGCTCTCTTTTCGTTCGGCGATGTAGCATCATTACAGCCCACAATTGTAATCATAGATTTTGGGAACTTCCTCAGACGACTTCCAAAGACATTGAGCACATGGTAGTATTTATCTAACGTCTCGCCGCGCAGCCGCTCCTCATCAAAATGTTCAGCTTCTTGTGAGGTTTTAAACATCTTGTACCGAGATGGTATAACACTTTGTCCTTCATCGAAAAAGATGTAGTTGAGAATGCGGTTCACACTGATACTTACTATTTCCTCCATTACTAAACCACGAAACTCTGAAGACACTGCCTGCGCAAGAAGTGGACGCATTGCCGAAGGATGAAGGACTTGCAGCATCGAGCTGAGAACAGGGCGTTCTCCAAATGCTAGGACGATTGGCTCAATTTCCGGCATAGCATCATACGTGCCGCTGCTATTCTTAGTCGGGTGGGGGATACCCACAACACGGGATATTGCGCCATATTGTGGGCTATACGCCGTTACTGTGATGTAGAGGGTGTCCGCTGGATTGCTCAGCGGACCAAAATCGAAATCTGTAACCACAGTCTCAAGCGCCACACGCTGCAACCCATTCAGGGTATCTACAATTATTCGTTTGGTTATGGGGTTTGTAATACTGATTGTTGCTGCTGTGTTCAAGAGTGTGCAACCATCTAAGGCACGAACGACTAATGGTATAGCTACCGATAGCGAACTTTTTGGCACAAACGCCATGAAGATATCATAGTTGCCTTGTGCATTTGGAATATCAGTACGCTGAGAGGCGAAGTATAGCACATCGCGCGAAGCTGGCGTGCAGATAAATGCCTCATTCGATGACGTGTTAATTGGCTGACCAAGATTGCGCGGACGCGACCACTCATCTTTTTCATTGCGTACAGCGACGTAAAAGTCTGTACCACCATAATTAGGACGATGCCCCTCAGAAGCAAAAAACAGCTCTCTATTGTTTGCAGCAATAAAGGGCGACCACTCCCGATACGGCGTATTAATAACAGCACCAGCGTTTTTAGCAGGAAGCCACTGACGACGCACAGGGTCGTAATCGGAATACCATATATCTACATCGCCCAAACCTCCAGGGCGGTCTGAAGCAAAGTATAAACGGCGACCATCGGGGCTAATTGAAGGATGACCATCCCATGAATCTGAATTCACCGCCGGACCAAGATTGCGTGGTATTCCCCATTCACCATGTTCATTGAGCTCGACAACGTAAATATCACAGGCATCATTTTCGATACGCACACCATTGATAGGCTTCTTACGCCGTAGTACATCAGGTCGGTCGCATCCCGTAAAAAACATCATGCGCCGATTTGCTGCTATCGATGGCACTCCCTCATTTCTTGATGTATTCAAGCCATTGTCTGCCTTTAAAAGAATCGTATCCATATTTACCGGCTGGTAAAACACTGTGCTTAAGCGATCAGGTTTTGTAATCGACCAAAAATCATGAGAGAATCCGCCAGAGGGATTCCGTTTACTGCCTGGCCGGTTGGAAACATAGTACAGTGTCTTCCCATCAGGGCTAATTGCTGGAGCATAGTCGAGTCCTTTATGGTTGAGAGGCTCGCCGGGATTGATAATGCGCACATTGCTGGTAAACACATCCTGCGCACATAATGGATATACGCTCATACACGCAATGACACCATGCACAAGTATCATGTATATCTCTAATATCAAACAGTGCCACACAGCGTAATAGAAGCGAGCAGGAGCATAGCTGCTGATGACTCTGGAATACAACATTTGTTGAACGTAGCC
Organism: Candidatus Kapaibacterium sp.; assembly: GCA_025055035.1. Classification (GTDB taxonomy): domain Bacteria; phylum Bacteroidota; class Ignavibacteria; order Kapaibacteriales; family UBA4661; genus PH2015. The sequence continues at coordinate 10,752 of JANWZB010000048.1, read as the reverse complement.
AAGTGGGATTTATAATTGTTGTGGGTATAACAACCTTGTGTTCAAGTAGTGCTTCAGCAGCAGCGTTTCTGCTGCTATCCATCACATTACTACGTGCCAGCACACTAGAAGCTGCTACTCAGTTATGCAAGGATGTCAAGCAAATCTACGTTTTTTTTCAGGTATTTTTACCTATCTTTTTCGACCTACAACGCTATACTCTCTTGATTCTGAAGGCCTGAGAAACAAGTCCTCAACAATCGAGAGAAGCAGCTGTGCACAGACGTATAAAAACTACACGAACTGCACCAAAACAGATTAACAACCACATTTATTGCCTCGCATCTGACACAGAGTTTTGCCACCAACGCTGTATTCTGGGAATAGTCAAGCGTACACGATCAGCGCTGCGCATAGGAACACAAGACCGATAGGAACTGCTTACAGTCTCAAGTAGCAGAGCCGTTTTCTCCAGCAGACCAATCTTGCGTTTACGTAAAGTTTGAGCGTGGCATCTCTCACCTTTTCTTCTTCATCCACTGATTACTCGTGCCAGTGCGCTAATGCTGCGAAAACCAATTCCACAGAATTTGATGACTTCTAGGCAACGTTACGCAAAGTTCGTCTCTAGTGTCCGTATGCTTCTAACATAGACCAAAGAACATCGCCGCCTACCTCGCAGAAACGAGCTAAGCGGCGATGGGTTGTATATCAGAATAATTGTCTTCCTATCGTACCGTAATAATCACGGTTCCTGCACCAGAAACACCAGTACCAGAGAACGATTCACCATGTGCTGTAACAACACCGGCAAGCAAGAATATTCTTGTATTTGCAGCTGTTCCAGCAGGCACAGTATAGGTAAATGTCTGTGCAACACGATTTGCTGACGGAGCAACATTTACGCTTACACTCGAAACTTTGATACGTCTGGTACCATCTTGGCGATACAGATTGACTTCTGTTACTGGTACATCAAGTGTTGTGTATGTTACCGTAAGCCGTAGGGCTGTTCCTGCAGCAGCAGTGAGCGTGCTTACCTCAGTATTATTTGCTGGGTTTGTTACGGTAAAGGTACGCACAAGCGCCACAGGACCACCGACAGTTGCAATCCCGTCAAGAGGATTTTTTTCTGTATAACACGCAGTACAGAGAAGTAAGGCTGACCCAAGCAGCAACCAAGCAATGTATTTCATAGTAGTGTAGAGAAATAAGTGAAGTGTGAAGCTTTATACAGCAAGAATTACCGACGGTCTCGCCACATAACGGTCGTAAAGAAATCGCGTGCCTCTCCCCAATTTGCGCGGAACACTTCGCGATTGCGGTTCTGTTCGGAGAAGGGATAGATAGCACGCTGTATCCACTTACCATTTGCCTCAGGATTATGGTTCTCAGGCAGTGTCAGCCCAGTGTATACATTTGTACTGTATCCGTAGCGGCGCATATCTACCCACACTTCGGGATGCGTAAAGAGTGCTTTATACTTTTCCTCCATAATCGTTGAGAGGCGAATTTGCGAGGCTGGTGGTATTCGTTCGAGATACGCTGTAATGTCAGCGGTTGCAACACCGTACTTTTGCATATTTGCACGGATGGCCTCAATAAGAGCAGCACGAGCTTCAGCAGGTGCTCCAACGCTTGTTTCTGTACCACCTGCTGCGAGAAACCGCGCTTCCGCTTCGATAAACTTCTGCTCTGCATAGGTCATCATTTGAATGGGATTACGCGGAAACCACGAGTTAGGCGTAATAAATGGACGCCCAGCAGTTCCTGAGCCTGCACCGCTTACCCCACCTGCAGGAGGAAGTGGAAGAGGTCCGCCATTCGATGCCCCAGCAATAATCGGAAGCCGTGGGTCTGGAACGCGCGGTGAACCCGACGACATCTTGCTCACGTAATATTCTGCAAGCAGTACTGTGAATGTACTATTCAGCACAGTTTGGTTAGCAAGTGCCAAATACGGACTAGGAATACGAGCGTTTGCGAAAGAAAATTGAAAATCTTGTGCATTACTTGTGAGCGCTCCTGCATTTAGAGCAGCAAGTGCATTCTGTGCTGCTGTGCTTGCTCCTTTCGCCGTGAGATGAATAGCGTACCGTGCACGCAGCGCGTTCGCTAGTGCAATCCATAATGCAGGATTACCGTTGTAAATCATATCCCCGCGACTTGTAAACTGTGCTCCCGCCGGAAGATCGTTGTTATTATTGGGACGGCGTAGCAGTTCAATACCTTCATTCAGCAATGTCTGTATTGTGGCATAAATTTGCTCTTGGCGGTCATACGCTGGAAAGAGATTAGCATTTCCCTTGAACGCCTGTGAGTATGGAACATTTTCCCACGCATCAGTTGCCAATCCAAGATTTAGCGCCTGCATGATTTTGCCAGTACCTTCGTAGTAGGGCGAACGCTGTGCATTGGCTTGCTTGACCATGCGGTCGGCATTTGCTAAAGCATCAAGATAAATTTCCGACCATGCATTTCCAAGCGATGAAGGGATGTGCGTATCGCTGCTTCCGGGCTGAATGCTCGACATCTGCTGTGTCCACTGTGCAGTATTTATGCCAACACTATAGTACGCATTGGCACTTGCGAGCTGAATTGCCGGTAGCATTGTCCGCAAATCAACTTGTGCAGGGCGTGTGGGGTCAATATTTGTTGTACCACCAATATAGTCCTCGCAGCCTAGTGCTAGTACTGCCATCGCGGAGCATACGAGAAATCCTCCTCGTATGTTTCGCATCTGTCTTACTTGTAGTCGAGAGATGTTCATAGTGTCTGTAAAAAAAATACGTTCTCTGAAGATATTTCGTTAGATAAGATCGGGCGGATACTGAGCCGCGCACATGCAAGTTAGAATGTTACACTAACCGTTAGCGCGTAGTTGCGCGTTGCCGGAGTATTTCTTCCCACAAAGCCGAATGTATTCGCCCCAGAACCAAATGATAGACCATCAGGGTCAAACCCACGAAATGGTGTATTCAGCCATAGATTGTTACCCGTGAGCGTAAAGCGCAATCCTTGAATAAAGCTTCCTTCGCCAAAAAGTGATTTCGGCAACGAATACGACAACGAAGCATTGCGCAGCCGTACCCATGAGGCATCTTGCACAGCAACAGAGTAATGGCTAATGTAGCTGGAATTAATACGGAACAGACGATACGTGTTATTGATCGCTGTTCCTGCCCATAAAATAGGTTGAGTATTAGGATTACCTTGAGCATCAACGCCGTTAAAGACAATATTGCGATTCCGCACATCGCCTGTCCAGCCACTAATACCGTTGCGGAAACGATTTGGCTCAGCCATATCGACAACCTGCCCCCCATGCCTCCATTCAATTAAGAATGAGAGCGACAAACCATTCCACGAGAATGTATTTGTTAGACCACCCTGCCAGTCAGGAAACGCATTTCCAACCTTGACAGGACGCGTTAAATCTACTGTGGGGAAGCCATCGGGACCAATAATTGCTTGTCCATTGGCATTGCGGATAAAGTCGTATCCATAAATGTCACCGATTGCTGGATTTGGATTGCTTGGGTCTGTTCCGGGGCGTACCCAGCGAAGACTTGCATACGGCTCAAAGCTCCCGCCACTTGGGACAATTTCGTTAATACCCGGAGCAATATCAACGATTTCACCTCGAATACGCGACCAGTTGACTGTTGCCTCCCAGCTAAATTCGTTGGTCTGGATAATCCGCGCATTGAGAAGCACCTCGATACCTGTATTGCGCACTGTTCCACCATTGATAACAAACGCTGAAAAGCCCGTTGCATTCGATACAGGCAAATTCACAATTTGGTCTTCTGTGGTTTGATTAAAGTAGGCAACATCAATACCAAAGCGATTATCCAAAAAGCGCATTTCTGCACCAACCTCGATGCCTGTCATACGCTCCGGGCGTAAGTTTGTTGAGCCAGCCTGTCCAGAAAGACGGAACCCTGTAACGTTTCCTATGGGGAAGCCGCTAGCAAGGCTATAGTATTCTCCAATCCGATACGGTCCGATACCATCGCGTCCTACAGCTGCATAGGAAGCACGCACTTTGCCAAGCGATAGCCAGTCGCTAGCGTCCTTTAGAAGCTCACTAAACACAAAACTTACACTCGCTGAAGGATAAAAGAACGAACGATTCTGTGCAGGCAACGTTGACGACCAGTCATTTCGTCCTGTTATGTTCACAAACAGCATATTTTTATAGCTGACCTTCGCATCAGCGAACACACCAATCAACCGCTGCACAGAATACTCACGCCCTGTAAAGAGAGTTGTTGTGTTGCTTAAATCGTAGAATCCTGTTACAGCAAATCCTTCTCCACGCGAGAAAATACCACTATTTTCTATGTCGGTAATAGCATTGCCAAGTGTTAACGAGAGACTGATGTCATCATCAATATTGTGAGCAGCGGTGATAAATAGTTGCGAGTTGATTTCTCGATTATTGTAGCTTTCTTCGGTAATATATCCACCAACAGCAGCTGCTCCTTCAATTTCAGGACCAACAACACGACGGCGAGCATCATTGAAGTAGTCGAGTGTTACTTGATATGTTGCCGTCAGCCAGCTGAATGGGTGATAGTTGAACTTAACGTCACCAAACACCCGATTGACATTATCACGCAGCGGAGCATTAAGAGCAACATAGAGTGGGTTTTCGATGATACCACGCGAATAGTTAAAGTTTGTCTGGCGTCCGTCTGTTGTTCGCGTTACACCATCAGCCTGAAATGTGATATCATTAACGTCGAACGATGGTATCCAAAAGGATAGGGCACTAAAAATAGACCGTCCGCCATTTTGTGGGCGCGCACCACCAGAGTTCGAATAATTAACTGAGCCGCTCATATCGAACTGGTCGTCGTACTTCGCAGACCCACGTAGGCTGATAGTTGTGCGTTGAAAGTTTGTGCCCGGCACGATTCCTGTCTGATCCATACGCGAAATCGAGGTGAAAAACTTTGCATTTTCTGTGCCGCCTGAGATAGAAAGCTGCTGGTCGTAGCGTACCCCAACACGGAAAAAGTTGCGATAGTTATCATAGAATGGCTCTGGCTTTAGAGAGCGCGGAAGACCGAAGCTCCAGAATACCGTCGTACTTGCAGAGGTATCTGCGAAGCCTCCTTCACCGTAGATATTTTGTACACGAGGGGTCTTGCCCACTTCATCAATTGTAACAGTGGAATTGAATGTTACTAATGTTTTCCCCGAAATGCCTTTCTTGGTTGTGATGATAACAACACCGTTTGCAGCACGTAAGCCATACAGTGCCGTTGCTGCCGGACCTTTGAGAATGTTAATAGACTCAATATCATCGGGGTTAATATCTGCGGCACGGTTCGACATAGCAAATGCTTCTGCACTGCCACCAATAGTTCCAGCACCTTGACTTGGCTGATTATTTCCAGCGCGCGTTTCATTGCTAATCGGGATACCATCAATAACAAACAAAGGCTGATTGTTTCCACTCGGTGATAGCGATGACGCACCACGAATAATAATCTGCGAACCAGCACCTACACCACCACCACTATTGTTGATAGTAACACCTGCCAGCCGTCCCTGCAGCGCCGCAACAATATTGGGCTGGTTATTTTGCATAATTTCCTGTGCAGAGAGCTCTTGCACTGCATATCCCAAAGCTTTCTTCTCTTGCTTAACACCAAATGCCGTAACGACAACGTCATCAAGTGCTTTAGCGTCAAAATCTAAACGAACATCAACAACTGTGCGGTCGCCAACAACAACCTCGCGCGTTGCGTAGCCAACTGAGCTAAAAACAAGAGTGGTTGCTCCTTCTGGCAGTGTGATCTTGTACTGACCACGCACATCGGTAAACGTACCGACCTTTGTACCTTTGGCAACAACTTTGACACTACGTAGTGGCGCAGCGTCATCAGACGAAGTAACGCGACCAGTTACTGTCTTTTGGGCAAATACTCGTGTACTTGCCAACAGTACTAGCAGCAACATTAGAGAACCGAGAACTATTCGCTTCATCGAGCGCTCCTCAGATTGAAGAAGTGGACAAAACGTGAATTATAGAGACAATATTGAACAACCCGAAGTAAAGTCATTGGAAACAGCACACTCACACGTTTGAATATAGTGTGGAATTTATCAAGATTCAAGGATTTTCAGAATGCCCTTGTGCTTGCTTTCCTCTTGTGCCTAAGACTACAAAATGAAGAGACTTGTTATGCGGACAACCTTATCTAAACACACAAGGTTTGCATCGCTAGCTTTGCATAATTCTCTCACAGGAGCAGAGTCGTTGTACACCTCGCTTGCTACATGCAATAGAAGTAGGAGCAGAGCGCATGAGTGCCCTGCTCCATCATCCTCATTCTTCCCTTATGGTGCGTTATCCATCAATTACGATAATAAGGTATTTTGAGGTCTGCCAGAACTTTTTGGGGTCGGTGATGGTAATTCTTTTTCTATCTTCCGAAACCTTGACGTATTGTGGGTTGTGAGTCGAAACAATTTCATTAAATGTACCGGGAAGTTCAATTTCCGTTTGGCGTGTAATATTGATAGCTGTAAATGCACTCAGGTTGAGGTTGTCGCTCGGCACACGCTTACCCCCAATAAAGCCCAACACAGCACCCTTCCTGTCAATAATCTTGTTCTCTTCAAGAAAGCCTTGTGTACCAATTACGTAATAGCATGTATTACTTTCCTCAGTCAATGTGGCAACTTGCTCATTCAACATTGCTTTCTCTTCTGTGAGCGTTGCAACTTTCCCCGAAAGCTCAGCGACTTTAATATTAAGCGCTGCAATTTCTTCCTTCTGAGTTTGAATAATCGCATTGAGGTCAGAGATAACTTGTTCGTAGCTTGCAATTTGGTTTGCAAACTTTGTATTACTTCTCTTGAGTTCGGCAATGCGGAGTTGATTATCTTTCAGGCGTTTTTCGTTCTCGCTCATTTTTTTTGCAAGCAGTTGAATTTTCCGCGTAATTTCCTGACGGTAGTCAGCTGAACGCTGCTCAATTCCCCGCGTATTGAGCTCCCCCGACAGCGACGAAAGCTCGGTATAAACCTCGCTAATAAACTTCGTCGTCTCGACAACTTCATTAAACAGACTATCTTTTTCACTTGCTGTGATTGTCAGGCGACGAACTTCTTCAACAAGCTCTTCGCGGGATTTATTCGCAAGCTGTGGGTCGTCGATTGGCTCATCATCGCGTTTCCCTCTACTACACTCGACAAGACTTGCTGTTAATACGAGGAGCATTATGCTCGCTACAATGCGTTGCAGGAAATATGCGCGGTACTTCATACAGTATAGTAATTTAAGCGTGAACGAAATACAACTTTCTAGTAGCGATCTCGTGCTCTATCATCATCATTCTACTTGCGCTAGGTGCGTACTGGCGGGGTTCGCGGAGTCATGTACCGAATAACCATGTATGCACCAATAACAGTCAGTAAGCCTATACCAAGCAGGAGAGCAGCACGTTCTATAGGCATACCATAGGGGGATGCGCTTAATCCCTGACTTGGTGCATATAATGCAACAATCGCAATAGCATTACTCACGAAGTGGGCTACTATCGGTAGCGCAAGACTTTGTGTATAATATGCTAAAAATCCCAGATACGCACCAATCAAAATCAATGGTATGAGCGATAGTGGATTAAAATGGACAATCCCAAAGAGAACGGATGTTACGAGCACAGCACGCCGCAATGGATATACTTCTTCCAGCGAACGCTGCAAGACTCCACGAAATAGTATCTCTTCAGCAAACGCCGGTACCACAGCACCAACAATCAATGCCCGTACAGCTTCTAGCGGTGTTGTGCCAGAGAATGACGTGCGATAGTATTGCTCAACCATATCTGACCATACGCGCAACTGCTGATACAGTGGCATGAGAAACGATGGCACAAGGCGCTCCTGTACCGCAATGAATCCAGCATCGAATACTTGTATCCCCACTATCCCCATCAGTCCACATATCCACTGTCCTATCGTAACCTCACCACCAAAGCGCATCAAACCTTGTATCTTGAGCGGAGAATAGCGCATTATAAGGACTGCTGGCATGAGCATAAAGAGCAGCTGCCCCAGCCCTTGCAATACAATTTCAAGCTCACTAGAGTATCTGCGCGAGAGACTATGTAGAGCACCGCCTGCAAACTGATACATCAAGTAAATCCCTACAACCGCTGCAAGACCATACTTAGCATGGGCGAATGGCTCAGTTTGATCATTATCGCCGAGCTCAGTTGCACGGTCTTGCAAACAAGCAGTTTCGGGGGCGCGTTCTTGCGTTGCAGTGAGTTCTAGGGGAATATCCTCTGTGTGCTCGATTTCTTTGTGAACTTCTTGCTCATTGTGCTCACGCTCTTGGGATTTCTGCTGTTCTTCTGAACTCACTCTATGGGCATCGGTTGATGGGCTTTGCTCTCGGCTCTCTGCATACTCCGAGCTATAGACTTTCCCTGCCTGAGCAGATGATGGGCTATCGCTGCTGGCGTTCCATGCTTCAGGCATTCGTTGGGCACTCGGCTGGATGTTATCAGAATGGGGAGAGTGGTCAAGCGGCGAGGTCATGCTTTCAACAGCGACAGGACGTAGCAAGTTGTCATTTATTATTAAAGCTCAATTTACACAGCATTCCTTCAGACCACAAAGAGTTTTTGTGAAAAACTTGCACAATTTATGGCTGTTTACCATTTTCGCGGCTTCAAATGCTGCATAGTTATACTGCAGTTTCAAAGGGTTACACATTCTACAGAATTCTCCCATCGTACACGTATGGTAGCATTAGAACATTTTGCACAGCACATAGCGCACCTGCAACCACGCGATTAGCAGCAGCTTTTTGCACTACTACCAGCCATTGAAGCGACACAGGTATTTGGGACACTTCGAGGTGAAGAGCGCCTACATGATGGCTCGATCACAATGCCATATTGGGACACTACACCTATCGTGCACGATGTTGTTCACATCATTACTTACCTTGATTTGTGTCCAGTATTCGACTGGGAAGCATGGTCGGAAGGAATTGCTATGTTGCAAACTCAAGGCTTTGACTACTCAACACTCGATGCAATTACCCTATGCAAACTCCTAACAACAATACTACGAGCTGATCGATTCAACGAAGGATTTTTGATTTCGTGTTTTGAGCGAGGAATTATGACTAAGATTCTCAAGGGATTAAAGCAGTACTATGGAACACAGAACCACATGCTATAATTGTGCGATCATAGAGTACCGAAATACCCACGGTTTGACGTATACCGTACACGGTAGGCAGTTTGATGCTAGACATGTACTATGCGTGCTCTCTTGAAACTTTTTCCAGCAACAGACGTTAGAAAACACTACATCAACGAACTGCGTTTTGAACGCTCTAGGCAGTCCAGCAATCCCGTAAATCCTTGCATGCCCTTTCTTAGGAGTATCACATGGAACTTTTCAAAAAAATAGCATTTGTCGTCGGTGCATTTGTTATTGCAGGTTTCATTCTGCGAGTAGTATTTAGTGTGCTAGGAACGATATTTTCTCTGTCATTTAAAGGGCTTTTGCTTGTGGCAGCAATTGCTATTCCGATATACTTAATTGCAGAGAAGAAATTTTTGCGATAGCATTTCTACCGACAACGTTCATAAATTCTCGCATATACCGCCTGAGCAAAACGCTCGGGAGCACCTTTATTCATACGTAGGTACAACGACGGTTCAATAAGCTCCAGTTCCATCAGAGCAAATTCAGTATCAGCCGCTCCGCCCGAATAGCGCACCAGATCAACACGTGCATATAGTGGAGTACCAGAGTGCAAATATCCGAGCTTTTCCATCACATAATGCGCAGCACTGGCCACACCAATTTCATGAAGCACACTCTCGTGCACTTCTTGGAGCACTCCCCCGTGCTCTTCCTGTACACGGAAATCACCACGTCTCGGCGTTTTCAGAAGAGCATGGCTTAGCACACCATTGAAATACAGAACAGAATATTCTCCTTCCTCTAGTACAGTCGACAGAAATGGCTGTACCATACATGAATGCGTGTGGAGGACGCGCTGTACATAAGGCTTCATCTGAACAAGATTGCTAGAATGAATACGATACGTATGGTCTGCATTAGCACTAATCACTGGCTTTATAACAAGCTCCTCCGATTCCAATGCCTCGCACCACGCTTCCCAAGCAAGCTCTGAACAAGCATCAATCCACAGTGTTGGAACAACGTTTACTCCTACATGTGCTAAATCGCGAAGATAGGTCTTGCTAATATTCCAGCGCACAAAAGACAAAGTATTATGCAGTAGTGTACCAGACGCTTCTATCTGCTCTAGTACCGATACAAAAGCTTCAGGAGCATGATGATAGTCCCATGGAGTGCGAATGAGTACCATATCAAACTCTTTCCAATCAATACCTACCCGCTTCCACGATACCGGATATACCTCTATGCCAAATGCAGTCAAAAAAGGGTATGCAAGTTCATCGTCGATTACAAAGCCTTCGGTGTTATCCATTGTGAGTGTGGCAAGCTTTATTCTACTCATATATGCTACAACTATTCAGCCCCTTTTTCTGTGAATTATGCAGAGATGCTTTCGCAACGATAGCGCGAGAACCATTCAACAACACGTATAATACCTTCCCGCAGAGAAATCCTATGTCGCCATCCGAGCGCATGAAGTTTTTCCACAGAAAGCAGCTTACGCGGTGTGCCATCGGGTTTCGATGTATCCCACTCAATTGCTCCTGTATAACCGACAACCTCTGCTATAAGCTCCGCAAG
>JANWZB010000047.1 GCA_025055035.1 Candidatus Kapaibacterium sp. | reverse complement strand
TCTCTGGCGACATGATAATTCAACGCTTTCGCGGGTTGATGTAGAACGCTGGGTAGTCATCAATGATTTCTTTGCTCGTGTGAATCCTGGTCTGCGGCTTGGCGACACTGCAAATGATATGGTTGTCATGGGGGATACATTGTATATTGCTGTGTCGGTATCACGCACTATTGAGGTTCTTCAGGTATCGACAGGAAAATGGCTTGGTAGAATGCGTTTCGACGGTGTAAAGCATGAACCTCGTTCGATAGTAATTGCTAACGACACGACAGCATTCTGTACGAATCTCAACGATGATTCCATCACCGAGTTTAATCCTCGGACATTGCAGATTCGTACCACTCGAATTTCTGTTGGTCCCGCGCCTGAAGGAATCGCCGCGACGCGGCGGTATATCATAGTGGCAAATTCGGGATTTGGTGATTTTCGTGCCACGGAGCCAAAAGCTGGAACGTTGTCTGTACTGGACATTGCAACGCATCGGGAGATTCGAACGATGAGCGGGTTTGTAAATGCAGGGGATATTATCACAAATCGCACAAAAACGCGCATATATGCAGCGTACAGGCATCTACCTTCGCAACGGGACTCACTTGGTGGAATTGTAGAGCTTGACGCTGAATCACTCCAAGAACTGCGCCGCTGGCGTATGAAATCACCATTTGCGCTGACGCTTTCTATAACAGGTGATACACTCTTTTACTTAAGTAATAATGCTGTGTATTGTTTGGCACTACAGGAGCCGCATACTCAGCCCATGCTTGCTGTGCAGAACGAAGAACCTCACGCAATGTGGTATGGGCTTGCCGTACATCCCGAATCTTCGGAATTGTGGATTTGTAATGCACGCGACTTTTCGGTGCAAGGGGAAATGATTATTGTCCGTCTTGGTAGAGCGCTCCCACTGCGGCGGTTTGATGTGGGTCTGAATCCTAATACAGTTGTCTTCTTTTAGAGTCTGGAGATAGTGTCGGGAGAATATCTGCATTCTGAATCAAGCGAATTTTGTAGATTCGCGCTACACTAGTGTTGCTTTCTCATGACAACTAGGGAGTGACGGACAAAATCTATGTTTGTATCTCGTGGGGCAGTATACTACTGTGTTTGGTGCATTGTGTTGTATGTGTCGTCGAGTCTTCTTCGTTGTCAAATACTCGATTCCGCGTTTCTCTACAAAAAGAAGCTGTACACAAGTATGGTAGAAGCGCTTCGAGAGCCCGACAATGTATATCGTTTGGCATTAGTTGATGAGCAGCTGGAAACACTACCGCCACGCTTTGGCGATCTTGTGAATCTTCAATATTTAGACCTGTCACTCAACAAATTTTCATCGGTGCCCGAAGAGCTTTGTCATCTGCCGAATCTACAAGTGCTGATTATGCGTGGTAATCTTCTGGAGAGCCTTCCAGAATGTATTGGTCAGATACGTGCTCTTGTGGAACTTGATGTTAGTGGAAATAACATATCATCTTTACCCGTATCCATTGGCCTTTGCAAGCATTTAAAGCGTTTGTACTGCCATCGTAATGCAATCCGTGAGCTTCCTATAGAAATTGGGGCGCTTGATGCTCTTGAGGAAATAACGCTTGCACGGAACCGCCTTACCACAATTCCAAGTAGTATTGCACAGTGCCGCAAGCTTGCACAGCTTGATGTATCAGAAAATAAGCTTACCGCTGTACCCGATGAAATCACACACCTTCAGAGCCTTGTTGTGCTCAATCTCAATAGCAATAAACTCCGCCAATTGCCTCGCAATATTGGTACGCTATTGCACTTGCGTCGATTGGCCGTGTCATACAATCGTTTGACAGAGTTACCAAGTTCGATAGGGTTGTTGAACCGCTTGCATGTTCTTCATGCGGATTTTAACCTTCTTCGACAAGTGCCACCAGAGCTTTGTAATGCTATAGGGTTACAGGAAGTGTCTATAAATGGTAACCAGATAGAGGTATTTCCATCCGAATTGTGTAAGATAAAGGGTCTCAAGGTTCTTCATTTGACGGGGAATATCATAAGCGTCATTCCATCGAGTATTGGTGAGTGCGTCAATATACAGGTGCTGCACATAGGGCGTAATGCAATCCGTGAGCTTCCAGCAGAACTTGCATTGCTTCGCAATTTGCGAGAACTTGTTCTGACGGGTAATCCAATTGTCGATATGCCAGAAAGCATTGATGCATGGCGGCAGAGGCTCCCGTATGCTGCTATTATTGGGAAGTAGTGTGTTGCTGTGGAATGAGCTAAGGGAATTCTAGAGCCTAGTGAGGATTGCTGCTGCCTGCTCGAGAGTCTCATCTGTTTTAGCAAAGCAAAAGCGCAGAACATGGTTATCAGTACCGTCAGTGTAGAACGCTGAGACAGGGATTGCCGCTACGCCGTAGTTCTGAGTAAGGCGAATAGCAAAATCGGTATCGCGCTCATGAGTAATTGCGTCGTAGCGGGCGAGCTGAAAGTAAGAGCCATAGGAAGGAAGAAGTTCAAATCGGGAGCCTGCCATTAAGTGGCAGAAGTAATCACGCTTAGCTTGATAAAATGCAGAAAGGTCTTTGTAGTGCGATGGATTGCTAAGCATCTCTGCAAAAGCCGCTTGGGCGGGAGTAAAGCAAGAAAAGTTCATGAATTGATAGACTTTCCGAAACTCTTGCATAAGTTCTCGGGGAGCAACGCAGTATCCTGTTTTCCAGCCTGTAACATGAAATGTTTTTCCAAAAGACGACACAACAAAAGAGCGTTCAGCAAGCTGAGGGTATCGTAGCATGCTTTCGTGGCGTATTCCTTCAAACGTGATATGTTCATATACTTCGTCGCTAAGGATAATAATGTCCGTATCTTGCACAATTGCAATCAAGCGCTGAATATCCTCGCTGCAAAGGATACTACCTGATGGATTGTGTGGCGAGTTAAGAGTAATCATGCGCGTTCGGGGAGAAACGTTGCCCTCGACAGCATCCCAATCGATTGTGTAATTGGGAAAACGCATCGAAACACGCCGAATAACAGCATGGCATAGGGTTAGCGTTGGGATATATGAATCGTAGCATGGTTCAATAACGATTACTTCATCACCATGGTGCACAACAGACATCATTGCTGCAAAGAGTGCTGCAGTTGCACCGGGAGTTACAGTGATTTCTGTGTCGGGATTTATGGAACGACCGTAGGTAGAGTCGATCTTTTCGGCAATGCGCTCTCGCAGGGGCATATATCCTGCCATAGGGGCATACTGGTTGAGGCCACGGTTCATTGCTGCAGAGGCTGCTTCGAGTAGTTGAGGGTGAGGAGGAAAGTTTGGGAATCCCTGCGCAAGATTGATTGCCTTGTAGGCATGCGCCATTTGCGACATTACAGTAAAAATTGTCGTGCCAATATGAGGGAGCTTAGATGGACATTCCATACATATCTGCCTATGAGCACAAGAGAGTGAGCGTTACATAATACTACATAGCAAGAAAGGCAGTAGTAGCAGGCTATGACGTGATTATGCAGAGTGTTCTGTGTAGCTACATACCTGATGTAGAGATGTGAGCAGAAGTGACTTTTCGGTAAGTTTCGCGGTCAAGTTCGCGGATTTCTACACTCACGATACAATGACGTTCATGGAGTGAGTCCTGAAATGCTGTGCGGAGAATGTCAATAATGTCATTGCTGAGCTCATCACGCATTTCCGCACTACGCCCCGAGAGAATGCCTATCTCTGCATGGACAAATGCATGATGGGGTTTCCCGTCAGCAATAAAGTACGTATCACAGGCATATGCTCGGCTTTTGAGATCATCACGGTGGAATACTCCAAACTTCATCATGGCATCGTGAATGCTCCGAAACAGCGAAGCAAAGTCAGGCTTCTCGACAATATTTGTCGAATACTCAAGGATAATGTGTGGCATAGTGCTCTAGGAATAAGAAACATGGAGAATAGCAGTTGTTGAGGTATCAACGGTTGACAATAAAAATACTTGCTTTTTGAGTACTGCAAAACAAAATTTTTCTCCCTTGTCTGTAACGTAAGAACAAGGTACTTACATAGGAAGAAATAAAGCGAACTGTAATGGTAATGTCTGGAGAGCATAAAATATCTAGCCAACTTGGTATGCTAGCTTAGTATGCTAGTGTGCAAAGAAGAACATTACCGTATGTGGACATATGTTCATTGCTTGACCAAGCCGCCAGAAAAGTTTGCAGTACTGCGAAAATTCATTATTTTCCCACGCTGTTTCGTTAATTGCTCATTCGTGTAGAGGAGGGTACCGCTATGGCTTTTTCGTTTGCTGCATTTGCTGATTCGTTTGTTCCCGAGATTATGTATCATGACCATGAAATGCGCCGTCGTGCAAAGCTTTGTGCGCGTATGACGGTTGTTATGGGGGTAGTTGGTATCGCGTATGGTGCATTTATGTACTTTTCCATTAAAAATGCTATTGCTGGTATCGCATTGTGGGTAGCGGCAGCACAGATGTGGGGAATACTCTTTATACTCAAACGCTCAAAAACTCCGTATGTGGCAGGACTACTCGTGAGCCTGGTGTATTTTTGGTGCCTATCGGTGTGTATTGCGTCGTCGGGTGGCTTGCAGTCTACAGCATTGCCTTGGATTATTCTGAATCCTATGATAGCGATGCTTCTCGCGTCGCGCCGTGTAGCATGGACTATTGTAGTTCTGCTGAGCATTGAGTTCACAGTGTTTGTGATTATGTGGATGAATGGCTTTGTTTTTCCTGTACCGGGTGATCCAGCACGCCTGCCTGTACGCTTCTTTATTGCTGCGATTGGTGGAACATTAATAACAACAATTTTTACAACCTTGTATGAAAATGAGAAGGATACGGCATTGCGTGTTGCATATCGTGCAACGCAGGAAGCACAAGCAGTAGCTACTGAGTTGCAAGAGGCGAAAAATGCTATCGAACGTGAGAAGCAAGCTGTAGAGAAATTTGCTCAAGAAGTACAAATGCAAAAGGACTATCTTACCCATAGTGTCGAGGAAATGCTTGTGCAAATTCAACAATTCGCGCGGGGGGATTTGACTGTGCGCTTGCATGCTGGTAGCAATGATGATATTGCTCGTCTGTGCAGAAGCTTTAACGATGCGGTGTATGCTCTCAATACTATGCTGAGCAAGGTGTCGGAATCTATCCATGCAACAGCAGGAGCAAGTGCCGAAATATCAGCAAGCACTGAATCTATGGCACATGGTGCAATGACGCAAACCCATCAAGTTGAGGCAATTGTTCGAGCAGTAAATGCTATGACGGAAACTATCGAACAAACAACGCAGCGCTCCTCCATGGCAGCGTTCGAGGCAGCCGAAGCAAGCGAAGATGCCAAGCAAGGTGGCGATGTAGTGGCAAAAACAATAGAAGGGATGAATACAGTGGTCGGGGTAGTTATGGAAGCTGGTACGGTGATTCAAGATTTAGGATCGACAACAGCAGAAATTGGCGAAGTAATTCAAACAATTGAAGAAATTGCTGACCAAACTAACCTGCTTGCTCTGAATGCAGCGATTGAAGCAGCGCGGGCGGGCGAATCCGGAAGAGGCTTTGCTGTTGTAGCGGATGAAGTACGCAAGCTTGCCGAGAGAACACAGCAAGCGACAAAACAAATCGGGGCGACAATTAAAAAAATTCAAAATGAAACCTCGCGGGCGGTAAAAGTGATGCACGAAGGAACAAAAACCGTAGAGCAAGGTAAAGTGTTAGCTGCTCAAACAGCTGAAGCGCTCGAACGTATCATCTCACGCACAGCCAAGGTTTCGGATGTCATTTCTCAGCTTGCGAGTGAGAGCGAGCGCCATGTAGAGGCGAGTAGGCACATTGTGCAGCAGATGGACAGCATTAATGATGTAGCACGCGAAACTGCATCTGGTGCGAAGCAAATTGCAGCAACAGCTGAGGATCTTAGCCAGCTTACTGCAGCATTACAACAGTCTATTGGACATTTTCGCCTTGATATCGCAGAACATGCCGAACGTACTCGATACACCGCTAAACCTGCACTATCTTCCACCGAGCGCTTGTCTCTTGCGGCTCGCACTCCATAGTCTCTCGATAGAATAAAGAACTATCAGCTGAAATGTGATATAAAAACACGAAAACAGCTGTTCAGATGTAGGGGAACAACAATAGAACCTTCTTGCACTGCATAGCTGCACAGGAACAGTATATTATGCTACGAAAACTTGACCTACGGTGATTTGCTGAAGCGTAGTAAATGTGATAAATTTCACGCCATAGAGCTGAATGTTCGTGTGCGCACTATGCACGGTAATCATGTATGCAATACTCAGAACGCTAACAAATAGGGCACATGGGTCGCTATCATAACGTTCTTTGCTGTGCACTAGTTATTGTGTGGAATGGCAGTTCTGTGGCGTTGCATAGTCAAACGTCAGTACTTGATTCACTGCTTCGTGTTCTTTATGCTTGGGAACACAAGACTCATGCTCGACAGACAATGCACGATATGGCGTATGTCAATCTGCTGAACAGTATTGCATATCAGTTCTGGCAGCAGAACGCTGATTCTGGTTTCGTGTATGCTCATAAAGCACGGCAATATGCTGAACAGTGCAAGGACAAGCGTGGCTTGGCGATGGCGTACGAAAATTTGGGTCGCCTTGCTATGACAAAAGCATACAATGACTCAGCCTTACACTTTCATCGACAGGCAATCTACTGGTATCGCAGTGCAGGCGACAGCCTGGGCGTAGCAAATGTTACGTCTATGCAAGGCTTGCTCTATCGGATTCAAGGGAAATATGCTGAAGCGCTTACCGAATACATGTATGCTCTACAGCTACTGGCAAGTGATACGGCGTCTGCTTCAAAACCACTGCGCGATAAAACTAAAGCGAAAGTTCTCAACAATATTGGCATGGTATATCGCCTTCAGGGGAGATATAACGAGGCAATACAATACCTCAAACAAGCATTGGCACTGCATATACAGTACAACAACTACGTATCAGTAGCAAGCATTCAGAGCAATATTGGGTTGCTATTCGAGGCTCAAGAACGCTATGAGCAAGCGCTAGAATGGTACATACGGGCTCTACAGACGCATGCTGCTCTAAACGCAAAGCAGGGTATAGCAAATGCGTATAATAACATTGGTTCGGTGTATGTGCTACTTGGGAAGTACGATAGTGCAAATGTTACTCTTCGAAAAGCGTATGAGTTTTTCCGTAGCCTTGGAAATGTGCAGGGACAATCGTGGGCGCTATACAATCTTGCAACATTAGCATTTCGGCAAGGGGATTGGGCAACAGCTTATCAACGACACCAAGAAGCGTTGCGCTTGCGAGAAACCGTCGGAGATAAGGAAGCTATTGCGTCATCGCTGATAGGCGTAGCAGAAACCTCATTCGCTCTTGGTCAGTATAATGCAGGATGCAGGGCTTTGGAGCGGGCAGCAGTATTAGCTGATAGTATTGGTGCTCTTGCAACTGCTGAGAAAGCCTATGCTGGACTTGCCATAGAATACGAGCGCAGAAGGGAACTCAATAAAGCGATTGCAATGTACAAGCGCCTTATGGTGCTACGCGATACGTTATTATCAGAAAAGAATGCTCGTGCTTTGATGGAACTCCAAGCGCAGTATCAAAGTGAGCAGAAAGAACAAACGATTCGCCTCCTAGAAAGCCGCCAGCAACTGCAAGCTGCAGAGCTAGAACAGCAGAGACTTGCTCGAAACTATGCTATTCTTCTTGGTAGCATGGGGATTGTTCTGGCAGGCGTGGCATACTATGGCTATCGTACTAAGCGCCGAGCAGCGGAGCAGCTACAGGAGCAGAACGCTGAAATCCTTCGGCAGCAAGGGATACTCGAAGAACAAGCCGCAGAAATTGAGACTGCCAATACAGCACTACAAGAGAAAAATATTGCACTCAAGCATCAACAGGAAGTGCTGGAGGAACAGTCGCGGGAGATTGAGCTTGCTAATGCAGTATTGCAGGAGAAAAATGCGGAATTAGAGCGATTGAATACCGAAAAAAATGAGTTTTTGGGTATTGTTGCTCATGATTTGAAGAATCCCGTGTCGCATGTTATTATGGCAAGTAGTATGCTGCTTCGATATTACGATCGCATGGGCGATGATGAGAAACAAGCCTATATAGGCCGTATTCAGGCGATTGCTCGCCAAATGACAGAAATTATTACGAATTTGCTTGATGTGAATGCTATTGAGCGTGGTGCCTTGGTGCTGCATCCAAGTGTCGTAAACGCAAGCGACGTGATACAGACTGTGCTTTCGCAATATCATGAGCGTGCAGCAGCAAAAAACATAACGATACAATACGCTGAGTTTAATGCTTCGCTAGGAAACCTACACGATGCTGTATTGCTCTATGCTGACAAGCAGGCATGTATGCAAGTGTTGGATAATCTGATTTCGAATGCTATCAAATATTCGCCTTTGGGTAAAACAGTACACGTGCGCTTGCGGACGCGCGATTCATATGGGCGTATAGAAGTTGCAGACGAAGGACCCGGAATATCTCAAGAAGACATGAATAAACTCTTTGGAAAGTTTGCTCGCTTATCGGCTCAGCCGACAGCTGGCGAAAGTAGCACAGGTTTGGGGCTCAGTATTGTGAAGAAGATGGTGGAAGCAATGAACGGTCGAGTATGGTGCGAATCGGAGCTTGGCAAAGGAGCAACGTTTATCGTTGAATTGCCATGCCCAACCACAGAGTAGTTTTATAGATCCGTGCTAATGTAGATGTACAGACACATAGAGTATAGAGTACGAGCTGTGGCTTTGCTTCTTGTGACTATATGGTGCTGGTGTATGATATATGCGCAGCCCAGTGCTACGTTACAGTTCAAGGTAAATCTCTACAAAACAAAGCATGGCTTAGCTGCCAATGCAACCAAGGCTCTCGCACAAGATGCTAGCAATATTCTTTGGATTGGCTCTGATGAAGGGCTATCGCGCTTTGATGGTACGCGATTTCGCAATTTTCGTCATAGTTTGACCTCGCGCTACGTTAAGTACTTGTATCGAACACGCAGTAATCGCATTCTTGTCGCGCATGACTTAGGAATTGCAGAGATTCGTGAAACACTTGATACAATCCAGTTTGTAGAGATAATACGTGGCGAACGCACCGAGACTGACTCAACGATTAACTATCCAAAACAGTTCTTCGAGGACAACGATGGAGCACTATGGATAGCAGAGTCCAAATCCGTTGTGCGATTGCACAATGGCAAGATACGACGCTATGCTTTCCCTCCGTATTGCCAAACCAATAGCTTTTTGCGGTCATTCTCGTTTGCTCTAGACAGTTCTGGTAGTATGATTGTCTGTTCGCAAACAGGATATGTATATTGGTATGACCGCAAAGCAGACATATTCCATCCGCTAGAACTACCCGAACATCCTGCACCGCTGGAAGGTGCTTCCGACATAATAGTTGTTGCCAAAGGATGCTTCTGGATCGGCTATGCAGAAGGGGTGTATGAGCTCCACATCGATGAGAAAGGTCATCTGCAAAGAGCTCAGAGGCGCATAGCGCTCGATGGCGTATCGACGCTCTGCAGAATACATGATGGCTCGCTGCTCATTGGTACATGGTTTTCGGGGGTGTATAGAGTTCAGCAGCCCTATGTTGCAGCGCTTGAGCATCATCCTACGAGACAGACAAAACTGATACCTGTGCAGCACTGTGATATTCCAATGACAACAGTGAATATGATGCTTGCTGGCTCTCATGGTGAGGTATGGATTAGTTCCGACGAAGGTATAGCGCTGCTAAAGCCTTTGTTTGTCGAGCCAATTGTTCTGCCTCGCCGATCCTCGCATTACATTCAGGCAGTTGTTCAGGATTCTCTTGAGACGCTGTATGTATCGGATGGACAGTCGGTCTTTCGTATCAGAGCGCATGCTCTCGATACACAGATCATGCAGTCCAACAGACCCATCACCCAATGGAAAGTAGAGTACTTGATGCAGGCAGGGACAGCAGATATCCTGAGTCTTGCGTATGCACGTGGTGCGTTATGGTGCGGTACAGTGGACGGTAAGCTCTATCGTGTGCGCCGTACAAGACTTGACACTCGCTATATTTCATCGCGCGGTGTACGCTACGATAGTATTACAACAATGTCGAAAACGGCGCGTAATCCAACCTTGTTCTACCTATATGCAGATGTAAGCGGTACTGTTTGGGCAACGGCAGAACTTGAGTCAGGCGTTCTACGTATTATGCCAAGTCCGTACAGTACAGATAGAGAACCGCAAGTGAGGCTATACGATGCACGGCATGGCTTGCCGTCAGTTGTACGCTCAGTTAGAGAAAGTCCTCAAGGTGTTGTGTTTGTGGGGGCGCGTAGCTCTACTCGTATGCAATACCTTTTTCGATATGATGCTGCGTGTGATTGCTTTGAGGACGTCAGTAAGCCATTCCCAGTGTTACAGGAGTATTCGGCGGGAGTTGAAATTAACGATTTATTTGTACGCTCAGAGCACGATGTGTGGCTCTGCACAGGTGTAGGATTGTTTCATTATACAGCTTCGAGTGTTGAGAAAGTTCCCCTGTACTACACGCCCACCGGCGAGGAAGTAGTGAATATGAAAGCAATTGCTTCCGATGAGGAAGGTCGGTTATGGATCGGGACAAGTCAGGGAGTAGTGGTGTATCGGGGAAATAATGACTACTTTTTTATCAACGAAAATGCTGGTCTCCCAGCAAATGAGATTGCATTTCGCGCTCTACATTGGCGCAGACATGATTCGACAATGTGGATAGGTACAGCAGAGGGTCTTGTGGCTATGCGTTCTGCATATACTCGGCTGCTGCAGGTCCCCATGCCAGTGCCAACATTCTTCAAAGTTAATGGTGTGGCGGAATCACTGACAGCACTGTACCCGCACCATCGCACTGTGCAGCATGCTATGCGATATGGCTACTACGATGCTCAAGGCAATATTGTGTTCCCTCATGGTTCTGATATTCAGATAGGATTTCTATCTGTACTTTATGGTGAAGACGGTGTGTATTACCAGTATCGTCTTATAAGCGAGCAATCATCGGATACTCTATGGTCGGTACCACATAAAGAGAATGTTGCAGCATTTTTAACATTAAATACTGGGCAATATCGCCTAGAAGTGCGAGCAATAGATTCTCAAGGCTATCAGTGGAGCATGCCGCTTGTACTACAGTTTCGGATAGACAGTGCGTGGTATGAACGTTGGTGGGTTCGCGGTGTACTCGCCCTCGGTGCTGCAGCTATTCTCTGGCTAACTGTCAAGCTCTATACCTATCGCCTTAAGCGTCAAAAACTAGAGCTTCAGGAGCTTGTGCGCAAGCGTACACGCGAGCTTGAAGAGAAAAATGCAGAACTTCTCCAGACGGGAGAAGAATTGCTCCATGCGAATCAGCAGCTTGCTCAGCAGAATGAGCAACTTCAAGCGTTGAATGCCGAAAAGAACGATCTACTGGGTATAGTATCGCACGATCTACGTAACCCACTCAGTGCGATTCATGGTTTGGCAGAACTTATAGCCACAGAGCTGACAGAAAATCCTCAGGTGCGGCAAGTTGCTCAACAGATTGTCAAATCATCTGAGCGTATGCTGGAGCTTGTAACGAATCTTCTGGATGTTAGTCGTTTGGAGCAGGGAGGAATGCAGTTCCTTATAACATCAATTGATGTTGCACCAATTGTGCAGGGAATCGTGTGGCAATATGAATCGCTTGCAGCAGAAAAGCATATTCGCCTGGTATACTCAGTCGATGCAGCAGAGCATACAACACAAGCACTCGTAGACGAGCAAGCAGTAATGCAGGTGGTAGAGAATTTGGTATCGAATGCAGTGAAGTACTCGCCACAGGGAAAGAGAATAGAGGTGCGTGTAAGAGCGGGGTCAGCTGGATACGTGCGCATAGAGGTGCAGGATGAAGGTCCGGGTTTAACAGAGGAGGACAAGAAGCGGTTATTTGGGAAATTTGCGCGTTTATCGGCACGGCCGACAGGAGGGGAGCATAGTACAGGGTTGGGTTTGAGCATTGTCAAGAGAATGGTCGAGGCGATGGGTGGTCGGGTATGGTGTGAGTCGGAGTACAGCCATGGTGCAACCTTCGTCGTCGAACTCCCAAGCGCAGAATTGTAGGATACCGTAAAGTGGAGAAAGTACGAGATACCACTACTGTACACTTGTGCATCGGTCTTCAAGAATATTCAGCATGTGTTCTTCCCAAAGAATAGCACTATTGCGCAGAGTCTCGTTATGTAGCGCTACTCGTGCTTCTTGTAGCTTTGTGCGGGCGTCGTCATAGCGGCGTTCTGCGTAAGCAAGAGCGGCTTCAGCACGAAGTCGTGAATAAGGCTTTATAAATGCCGTTGAGGAAGGTATCTGTGCATAAAACTGCCGTGCTTGTTCGTGGCTGTTATGGTGGAGAGCAAAAAAGAAGACTGCTTCCAGCATAATGAGAGGTTGAAATGCTGGTGGATAATTCTGAAGATGGGAAAGTGCGTATTCTATATGCTGTGCTGCAGTATTCCAATCCTCGTTATCCAGCGAATATGTGTAAGCAAAGATATGAGCAGTGATGTCATCGAGTGTTCCGTCTGGAAGAGAAAGGGCTGTTGTAAGCAATTGGGTATTGACAGTAGAAAACGGTTGGTTGCTGTACTGTAGTCCTGCAAGTGCAGCAACTGCAGCATAGCGTTCAGAAGTAGCGTCGTCGCGCAGAAGCATACGTACACGTGCTCCATCGCTGAAGAATCCACCAACGCGATAGGGAATGCCTGTAGCTACTGCTAACAGAAGAGATGATGCACCTGTAAGACCGGAGAAAAAGAGCATCCAATTCCCCCATGGCTGCACAGACTGTAAAATTGGTATCACAAAGGCAGCAACCACAAGCATACCTGTGCCAAACAGAACTGACACGAGCGGACCGCCGAGCGCTAACTGCATCATGCCTCTGCGTATATTCTGCGTCAACTCATATGGAATGCATGCAGCAATACCACCATACAGCGATACATCGTTGTTGAGCGACCATACAAGGCGGTCATTCTCGCGTGTTATACAGAGCGGTCCTACAATAAACAGGTGAAATCGAAATCCTGCGAGTATACCACCAAGCACATGACCAAGTTCGTGCATTGCTATAACAGCAAAGACACTACACAATGCAAGCAGCATAATAACGCTGATATCGAGCCACTGTGGCACGACTGGGCTTGGTAAGGATACCGTGAGAAGGTCGGTCTGAAATAGCACTGTGAACTTCTTGACAACAAATCCTATCGTCCCGCCAAGCAGCAGACTCAGTACAATGATGAAAAGCATTTTACGCTGTTCGTGGGGAGGTGATTGCGTGTGTGGTGGCTGGGATGCTGATGGGGAGGTAGAGGTATGCATACTGGTTCTCCGAATGTAGTGTATGAGTAGCAGCAGGAGGATAGCCAGTAATACGGAAAGAATAGTGAATATGTTGCAGAGTGTTGCAGTGGCATTTGGTAGCGTAGCGAATATTCTCTATTTTGCACGTACATCAATGCTTACAAAGCGTCCTGCAATACAATTGTGATTCCACCACGCTTAGATATTGAATGTAATGAAATGCCTTATTCTATGGTCGCTTAGTCTATGTACCGTCGCGTATGTTGGCGTCGTAGCACAAAATGGCGGCATACGCTATCCTAGCACTCCAAAAGTAAGCCATACCGATACGTACTTCGGCATAGTTGTTCCCGATCCATACAGATGGCTTGAGGATGACACATCGGGTGCAACAAAACAGTGGATTGAGCAGCAAAATGCTGTAACGTTTAAGTATCTAGAGCAAATACCATACAGGCAGGCTCTGTACAAACGCTTAGAACAGATTTACAACTATCCTAAGTATTCTGCTCCATCGCGTAAAGGTAAGTACTATTTCTTCTCGAAAAACGACGGCTTGCAAAATCAAGCTGTAGTCTATATCCAGCAAAGTCTTGAAGGCAAGCCGGAAGTATTATTCGACCCGAATGTACTATCGCCAGATGGGACAATACGTTTAGGGGTAACTGCTGTTTCGCGCGATGTGAAATATTGGGCATATGGATTATCATCGGGTGGCTCGGATTGGTTGGAAATCAATGTTATGGAAATTGCTGGGCGTAAAAAACTTGCCGACCGCCTTCGTTGGGTGAAGGTTTCTGGTATTGCATGGTATAAAAATGGATTCTTCTATAGCCGATATCCTACCCCCGACGATACAACAAAACTGCTTTCAGCGAAGAATGAGCATCATCAAGTATTCTATCACACTCTTGGTATAGACCAGAGTCGTGATGTACTCATTTTTGAAGATAAAAAAAATCCCGAACGGTTTCACATGGTCAGCGTAACTGATGACGAGCGCTTTCTTGTTCTATATGTCTCCGACAGAGGGAAAGGGAAAGACGGAAATGCATTGTATGTGCGCAATCTAGCGAAAGGACAAAAGGATTTCACACAAATTGTTGGGGAATTCGACCATGATTTTACAGTGCTTGATAATATTGGCGATAAGCTTCTTGTGCAGACAAACTATAAAGCCCCAAACCAGCGCGTTGTGCTGATTGATCCCGCCAATCCGATAGAGCAAGCATGGGGAGAGATTCTTCCAGAAAAGCCAGAGCCGCTTATCGCTGCAGAAGCAGCAGGAGGAAAGCTCTTTGCTATTTACTCGAAAGATGTGACGCACCGTGTGTATGTGTATAGTCTGAGCGGTGCATTTGAGCACGAAGTACCACTGCCATCGCTTGGTACGGTATCGGGTTTGAGCGGTGAACGCGACGATAAAGAGATCTTCTTCACCTTCACATCGTTTACCGTTCCTCCAACAATTTATCGCTATACTATTGCCAAAAAGCAGCTAGAAGTATTTCGTGCTTCCGAGGTTGCATTTAGGCCTGAAGACTATGAGACAAAGCAGGTCTTTTATACAAGCACTGATGGTACAAAGGTGCCAATGTTTTTGGTATATAGAAGGGGAATAGAGCTCAATGGCGATAACCCTGTGCTAATGTATGGATATGGCGGGTTTAATATCTCGCTCTTCCCGTCGTTCAATCCTTTGCGCATTGCATGGCTTGAGCAGGGCGGTATATTTGCGCAGGTCAATGTACGTGGCGGTGGAGAATATGGCGAAACATGGCATGAGCAAGGAATGAAGCTCAACAAGCAGAATGTTTTTAACGACTTTATAGCTGCTGCTGAGTATTTGGTACGAGAACGCTATACATCTCCTGCAAAGCTCGTAATGCAAGGAGGCTCAAACGGTGGGTTGCTAGTTGGTGCGGTCATGTGTAAGCGCCCAGATCTATTTAAAGTAGCCTTACCAGCAGTAGGAGTGATGGATATGCTGCGCTTCCATAAGTTTACTATTGGTTGGAATTGGATAGCAGATTACGGCTGTGCCGAACATTCAGAAGAAGAGTTTCGATATCTGTATGGATACTCACCGTTGCATAATCTCAAAGAAGGAGTAGAATATCCGGCAACACTCATTACAACAGCTGACCACGACGACCGTGTTGTGCCAGCACATAGTTTTAAGTTTGCTGCAACACTCCAAGAAAAGCACAAAGGTGTGAATCCTGTGCTAATTCGCATCGCAACGAAATCAGGACATGGCGCAAGCAACACCAAAAAGGCTCTAGAAGAGACTGCAGATATTTATGCTTTTGCAATGTGGAACGTGGGAATGCGACCGCAGTACTGACTACAGCACTATACGCAAAGAAAGCCCAGCTGGTGCTAAGGTGGGCTTTTCTTGTTTGTGGTTGTGGCATGCTGATGATGCTACAGAGCAGAGGCGTTATACCTAGTACGGGGATTCTCCAATCATATTACCCGGTGGGTCGTAGTTCGCAACGATTATTGTTCCGCCGTTTGGGCAACGAGCTTTACCCAGACCAATGCGTCGTGTGCGCGACCAGACCATCTGTGTATAGTGTCCTGCTACTGACCAGTTCTGAGCAGTAATGACACCACCATTCCACAGCGCTTTTTCCTCGTACCACGACTTCCCAGCGTCGAGTAGAGACCATGTGCCGCCGCTACCTCCAAAACAATTTTCTCCATACTTTTGCGCCCAAGGACCGCTAGAAGGACGATGTGCCAAGCGGCAGCCTGTACGGGCAAGGTGCTCTGCCCATGCCTGGGCAAAGTCTGCCAGCTCCTGAGACCAAACAACAGGTGGTGCTCCTACCTCTCGGCGTACAGCGTTGTGAAAAGCAAGAATGCTATCACGTTCAGCCTGTGAAAAGGGTAGTGCCACACTTTTTGCTGTACGCTTGTGCGCAGGTGCTGCCTTCTGCTGTGCATGTACAAGAATATGCCCTAGCACAAAAACTGCGATAATACTGCATGTAAGAGCTTTCATAGCATCGTAGGATTGTTATGAAAAACTTTGTTCGTTTGTATAGACTTGATTCGCTACTCAAATGATGCTTGCGGAATGGCAGCGCGAAAGCGTTCCAATTCTGGTGCGGGAATTTTATTGCCACCGCTAATCAGTACTGTTGTAAGATTTGTTAGATTGGTAATGCTCTTGGGCAGCGACGTGAGAAAGTTTGAGGATGCATTGAGATACACGAGGTTTTTGAGCTCTCCTAGTTCTTCTGGTAGTTCTTTTAGTTGGTTGAACGCTACATTGAGTGTACGCAACTCTTTCAGCTGACCGATTTCTTTGGGAAGCTCTGGGAGATCGCTGTATGAAACATCGAGAAGCCGTAGGGACTTCATGTTACTAATTTCTGCTGGAAGCGCAGTAAAGCGATTGTTTTTCGCTTGCAGTGATATTAGCGAGTCGAGCAAGCATAGCTCTTTTGGAAATACCGTCAACTTGTTGTTGACAAGCGAAAGTAAGCGAAGATTGTTCATTAAGCCAATGCGTGGAGACCACACTTCGAGGGGGTTTTCATCGAGGATAACTTGCTGCAACAGTGGCAATGTGGTGAGAACCTCAGGAAACACCCTGAATACATTCATACCTAAGTCAATCGCAACGAGCAATGAACAGTTTTGTAGAGTTGCTGGCAGTACGGAAAGTTGATTGTGCGAAAGGTCGAGCTGCACAAGGGCATCGAGCTTGCCGAAAGAGGCAGGAAGTGCTGTAAGCTTGTTATGAGCGAGCGAAAGAATATTAAGACTTTTGAGCGAGGAGAGAAACTCTGGTGCTGTGCCCTTGAGACCTATTCCCGATAAATCTAAGACGCGGAGTTTTTGGAGCTTAGCGATGTCCTTTGGAAGAGCACTGGTAAGAGGGTTGCTTGCAAAAGAAAGAGAAAGCAAGTTCTGTAGTTTTCCAATGCTCGGTGGAATTGTTTTGAGCAAACAACCAGCAGCCGAGAGAACCTGTAAGTTGCGTAATTCTCCAATATTCTTAGGAAGTTCAGTCAGAGGATTGTTGTTGAGAATGAGGACTTGCAGTTTCTTGAGCTCGGTGAATCGTGGAGGGAGCTTTTTCGTATAGGTGTTGCTGATGTTCAACTTATATACCTTGTCAGGTTCTGCAAGAGCACGAGCTAGAGAAGTAAAGGTTTCTTGTGTTGCAAGCTCTGCTTCGGTGAGAAGCGTATCCTGTGCTTGTGCATATAGAACTGTTGTAGTGATAGATGCTGCAAGTGTGC
Source organism: Candidatus Kapaibacterium sp. (assembly GCA_025055035.1). Lineage (GTDB taxonomy): Bacteria > Bacteroidota > Ignavibacteria > Kapaibacteriales > UBA4661 > PH2015. The sequence goes on along the minus strand of JANWZB010000047.1, from coordinate 2,602 downwards.
CGAGTAAGAACTGGCGAATGTGGTTCATAATGCTTTCCCAAACAATGTGAATGAAGTGTTGGATGTAGTGCAAGCGTCATCTAGTACTGTTTTGCATTATGCAGTGTGCTTTTTGGGTAGAAGAATGAGGGCAATGCTCATAACAAGCGCGGCGCACACGCCGGGTGCAAATGTTCCAACTCGCTCAATCAGTGCGCCACCGGCAAAAGCAGTGATAAAACGTGTACTGTTATCAATTGCTCCTGCAATGCCCATTGTAGCGCCGACGTCGTGTATGGGGACAGATTTGCTTAAGAGACTATTGACAACGGTAATCAGAGTACTCGCCGAGAAACAGAGCGGTACGAGAATACATGCAAGAATATACCATGAAGAGGTAAATGCCCAGCCGAGAAGCGACACAACAAGAATTGGTGCGGTCATTCGGACAAGTGCTTCATCGCTGTATGCTTTGGTAAGAAGACGCAAGACACCACCCTGCATAATAAACACTAGAATACCAATCCATGCAAAGACATATCCAGTTTCGCGCGACGAGAGCTGAAGTTGAAGCTTATTGACAAGTGCAATATTTTGCTGAAACATGGCAAATGCAACACTGAATGCTGCCCAAAACAGCAACAGTAGGGCACTGCGAGGAGAAGTAATAAGCCGCTTCCAGAGCGTCATATCGCAAAATGACGGTAGCACGGCAGATGCATTATCGTGATAGGGTGCAGAACGCGATTGAGATTCTGGTAGAAGCAACGCAGTAATCATGAAATTTGCTGCACACACTGCGGCTGCGACGAGTGCTGGAAGTGCATATCCGTGCTTGCTGAGCATGCCCCCAGCAAAGGGACCGATCGTAAATCCTAATCCGAATGCTGCACCGAGCAGTCCAAGTGCGTTAGAGCGTTGTTCTGGTGGTGTAATATCGCTCATGTATGCTTGCGTTAAAGGAAGTGTCGCTGCGACGCAGCCTGCAAGACAGCGTGCAAGAAACAACATCCATAATGCCGAGGCATGAGCAAGCAGAAAGAATGCGCAGGTATTGACGGCAAAGTCGAGCAAAAGCAAGGGCTTTCTTCCAGCAAAATCCGATAGCCGACCGATAATTGGTGCGCCAAAAAATTGGCATAGAGCATATATACCCGTCAGGATGCCTGCTTCTGTGGGGCTTGCTCCTAATGATAGTGCATAGTATGGTAGCACCGGTATAAATAATGAAAAGCTGATGATGTCGAGAAGAACAATACTAAACATCAGAGCTAAACGCGGCGTTATTGCCATACGGACTCAATAGAACTTCTTAATGACAAACGGTATAGAGTGCACAGTGCGCGAAAACTATCCTACTCTAAGGATCGTAGGAATCGTACAGTTTCATCGACTGTACGGCGTTGTTGTTCCTCATAGCTCATCGTTGCGGGGTTGTCGCGACTTTGCGTGCCATAGTTCCCGAACTGAGCGTGATTCCCACCTTCTAGTACGACATACCGTGTAAGAGGCGGCGGAGGAAGATATTTCTTACTAGCTTCAATAAGCGCTGGTGTTGCCAAGCCATCGAGGCTTGCTGATACAGATAGGACGCGGATCAGACGCTTCGAAAGGTCGTTTGATGCATCGGGATATGAAGCGTATAAAATTAAGCCCTTATATAACGTCGAGTCCTGATAAACGTAGCGGGCTGCCATCGCGCCGCCAAGAGAGTGTCCACCAATAGCCCATGTGCGAATAAAACGGTGCTCACGCAAAATAGGCTCAGCAGCAAAAGGATTGAACACAGCAAGACGAAATGGCATAGCAGTAATGACGACGTAAAATCCGTGTGCTGCAATTGCACGGCAAAGCTCAGCGTATGACCGTTCGTCCACAAGTCCGCCCGGATAGAAGATAAATCCTGTACGCACAGCAGTGCTGTGTGCACGCGGACGAAAACCGATAAATGACGCTGTGTGCTCAACAACAATGTGCTTATCCGATTGCAATGCATCGAGTGCAGGTTGCAGAGGTTCTAGAGTGCACGAGCAGCAGAGGAGCGCCATCAGGCATGCTCTCATGAGGAATGCTGGGCGTGCAATCAGACAATACTGTCTGCGCATATCGACACTTGCCCTATGCATAGCGTAGAACATCATGACGCGAAACAATGCCAATAATGCGACCAAAGTCGCCAACCAAGATAGCAGGATGCTGCCGTAGGTGCTCGATAGCTTCGTTGATATCCATTTGAGCATCAAAGACGGGGATTGATTCGTCCATGAGGTCTATCAGTGGTGCATCAAGAATATTGCGGTCGTCCAAAACTTTTGCCATAAGGCGGTTGTCGCGTACGCTGCCTACGGGTTTTCCTACGTCGTCAAGTACAGGAAGCGAAGAAAGCTCGTACTTATTCATTAAGTCTAGTGCCTCTTTGACAAGCGACTGTGGCTTGACCGCCACAAGAGGTGGCAAGGTCTTCGAGGCATGTTTCTCCTCGAGAAGCATCTTGAGCGTCATTCTGTCCACGTCGAGCATGTTGTTCTGCTTGAGCCACTCATCAGAATGATGCTTGCTAAGATAGCGCTCGCCTGTATCACAAATAACCACGACAACGACAGCATCGCGAGGAAGCAACTTT
>JANWZB010000046.1 GCA_025055035.1 Candidatus Kapaibacterium sp. | reverse complement strand
AATCGCAATCAACACTGGATGATACATTGGATGTCTTTCCATGTCATGGTATCGGCGGGGCATTCGGTATGCTGGCAACTGGCGTTTTTGCATCGGGTGTAGGGCTTATAACAGGACAACTCCACACATTTTTTATGCACCTTGCTGCTCTCATCGTTGTTGGTGGATTCTCGTTCTTCGGTTCATTAGTCTTGTATAAACTTGTCGATATAGTACTGCCGTTACGCGTCAGCGAAGAGCAAGAAAGTGTGGGCTTGGATATCAGCCAACACGGCGAAACGATCAATGATGCAGGAGAGATGCTCATGCACCACGTCCGCACACTTGTTTCCTCCGAAGAATTGTCCTATCGCAACTCAACAGTTACGAGCGTCACATCATGATATAAGGGGATAATTCACACACACTCCACACTCCGTTTTGGTGTGCTGTTTTGTGCTGTATAGCTTTTATACCAACGCACATCCAACAGTACATCAGCGTTAGCCCTCGTATGACGTTACTCATACGAGGGCTTTGTATTGTGAAAATCTATAACCGAAGCCCAAGAGCAGAAGCTGTATAAGTGTCAGTTTCGCTAAATTGCAATTTGGAATTGCAATCTGGTCTAGAGAACTTTGTTCATGTTAGAAAGCGTATTTGGTAGAAATTGCAACAAGGAGAACATGGTACACTGTACAATCGAGCGCTGGCAGCCCAGCCTCATGTCACCTGAAGAATGGGATGCATTCGTTTGGAGCTCTGACAACGGAACGATCTTCCATGAACGGAGATTTCTGAGTTATCATCCACCTGAACGCTTCTGCGACCATTCGCTTGTGATCTATACAAAGGGGAAGATAGCAGCTGTGCTACCAGCAGTAGAATGGACAATAGACCGCGATAAAACTCTGTTCTCGCATAGAGGTGCCTCGTACGGAGGCTTTGTCTACAGTTCTGTATCGTTAGCTGAAGCGCTTAGCTGGGTGCAAGAGCTCAAGAAGTATGCACGTCGTGCTGGTTTTTCGCGTATTCTCATGACATTACCACCTATGCTATATGCTCGGCGTCCGACAAATTATTGTGATTTTGCGCTTGTATCCGAAGGATTTCGTTATCAAAAGCGGGAACTTACGGCAGTACTTGCTATTCCTTCATCGGAAGAACAGGTAGCATCAATGCTCAAGCAGGAAGCTCGTACGGCAGCACGCAAAGCACGCAAAACAGGCGTGGAAGTACGGCGTTCGGATGATTATGTGTCCTACTACGAAATACTCTCACACAATCTCATGATGCGCCATGGTGTAACACCAACGCACACGCTTGCTGAGCTTCAGCACTTAGCAGAGCTATTCCCTGAGCGAATCATGCTCGATGCAGCATTTTTGGGTGAGCGTATGATTGCTGGTGTTGTGAACTTCCGTGCAAATCAGCGCACAATGCTCGGCTTTTACATTAGTGATAACAAGCAGTTTCAGGAGTATCGTGCATTGAATTTGCTGTTTGTGGAAGTTTTTCGTCGGTGCGTAGCAGAAGGAATCCGGTGGTATGATTTTGGAACGTTCACGCTCAATATGCAGCCGAATTTTGGCTTAGGCAAGTTCAAAGAAACGTTTGGTGCACGTGGTATTTTCAGAGATACATTAGAAATTTGGCTGTAGGATATTGTGGCTAGAGAAATATCAACGCAGACTACTTACTTGTCGCGAGCTGGAGTGCAGTGTTCACGCTCGAATTCTGCAATAAGGCGCACAGCAAGAACAAGAGCCGCAGCGTTGTAGTCAATTGCGTTCTCATTTGTTGCATATGAGCGTTCATCATCGGCGTAGCTTCGCAATCCGCGTTGCTTCGGCGCTATGCCCGATTGCTCCATCTCATTAGCTCCGCCAACTAGCAGTCCCGGAATCATAGACTTTCCCAAAAGCCGTTTTGCTCGCGCGAATGTGTGGCAAATGCGCTGCACCGAAGAACTTCCAATACCACTTACGAAACAAAGCCCTTGTGGATTACGCCCAAGAAGAAAATCAAGCTGGTCTTGTGCACCATCAAGAAAGCGTCGGTGCTTTCCAGTGTGATAGGCATGAAGCAAGATGACACCCTCTTCTGCTGTCATTTTATTCGATCCCCACACGATCCTTTCATTCGCATACCGATAGGCGCTATGCTCAATTCTCTGCTCAATCTGATACGCACGGCGATGAAGCTGTTGCTTGAATGCTACAGCATGGGGAAGTGATGGTGCATGGCGCAGAATGCGCAGCACTGCAAGAGGTGCCATATTCTTCCATTCTACAATCCCAAATAACACAGAGTCCGGGACCTGTTGGAGGAGCAATTCCACAGCCTGATAGTACGTGCTATCGCGTGTTGTTAAGAAAAGCTCAGTGGCTGCGTATAGGCGGTCGTCAGTATCTATAGTAAGAGCGTATTCGGTATCAACATCGGAGAACAAATATTTACCCGAGCCTGTATCATCACTCGCTTGCCAATCGACCGCCATGTGTGGTGTGCGTGCTAAGTAGTGCCATGCGCGCACAGCTGCTTGCAAGCATGTGTCGGCATAGTGCTGCCATATATTGCGTAAAGCTCGTGCTGCATGAGCCATAACACCAGCAAACTTCGCTGTTTCGGGAGTACTTATGCCATACACGTATCGTGTTTGGCGTTCTTCGTCGGGAGCCACCAAAGGCGACCACGATGCACCAGACACTTTACGAAATACTGCACCATCAGGACGTTGCATTCTGAGCATCCAGTCTAGTGCAACTTTGAGCTCATCGTACACGTCGGCAATACCGTTCATGCTTTCGGGAATGCCTGTCGTATCACTAAAAAGGTGTGGGAACATTTCTGCATAGTCCTCTGCAAGTGAAAGAAGCTCTGCCACGCTCACAGCAGCTGTAGCGATATACTTCCCATAGTCTCCGGCATCATGCCAGCCACCATGAACGTGTATATGTGTGCCTTGCTTGTATATGTCGTCGGAGCGAGCAATGATAGCATCATTCAGATGGCAAGGGGCATGGATAATTCCACGTGCTGTATCGCGTACCCATGAGCCGCAGCGCTGCAGATAATAGCTGCGCATCATCAGGATGATAAGCTGGTCATATACTCCACGACCAATATGAAATGCAGGCGACTCAATACCGCCGTACCGCAGACGATACACGCTAGGAGTAGTGAGGATGGAAAAGTCGAGTGTACGGAGTGTATCGCCACTTTGCTGGTCGATTACTGCTGTGCCCATTGCCACGCGAAGAACAACCCTGTGGCGCACTGTGTCGAACACTTCTACTATTGTTCCGTACCGAAGGGTATCTTCGTGGCACACAGCACCTTGCACAAGAGCGATTTTCTGAGCATTTGGGTGAAATCCAAGCTGATTCACAAGAATGCGGCAGCTTGCTTTCTGTTGACTATATAGCGGAGTCTCGCGATGCGAACATGATACAAGCAAGCACCACACGATAATGCTAAGCAGACAGCGTAGGTATTGGTTCATGATGGACGACGGCGATAAAGTCGCAAAGAGCCTGTGTTGATTGGATTCATAACACGAGAGTTCGTATATGGTACACGTAAAACAAGGTCATAGCGCCGTTGTAAGATGCCATGTTCGAGTTCGTCACCAAGTTCGCGCAGTATGAGACCATTCAGATACACGTACTCAAATTTCCCTTCCCATACAGCATCTATAACATCTTGAGCTTCATACTTACCATCGCGGTTGTTGTCGAACCATGTCATTTCCTCAAGATTCTTGGTCGGGATTGTTGGAAAGCATGCGTAGCGGAAGAGATAAGCATCCTCGCTCAGAATCGTTGTTTCTGAAGTCATTGTGCTGCGTACAAGCCGAGTGATAGCATCGGTATTCGGATAAGCATGATGAATATCTCGTAGCTGCCACCACAACAAACAGAATCCAACAACAACAGTGATTCCTGCTACAGCGCGCAGTCTATCAGTATTGCGCTCAGAGGCTACACATAGAAGGTGATATAATGCTTCTCCTGCAATAGGTGCAAGGAAAAAGCATGTATAGACAACGTGTTTGTACAGCGAAATAGTATCACCCGATTGTGTGTGGTACACCAAAAGTGGCAAGGAAAGCACCATCAAAGTCCCATAGTGTGGAAGAGACAGTATAACTCTTCGGCGATATAGAACAAGAGATAGTGCTACAAGGACTGTGTATCCAATGTATTGGCTCGTAATGGAAAGAATGTGCAGGGTCGTGGCGTTGGATTTGTGCGTACCAAGCATCTGGCGCTTATAGAGTTCAAGTAATTCCGCATGATGTAGGGCAATGTACATGCCAAGAATAGCGCCAGCAGTGAGAAAGAAAACAAGTGCTGCGCGGCGATGTAGGATGACGAGTATGAAAGCAAAGAATGGTAGATAGACAAGAGCAATGTACTTTGCAAGAATCGCACAAGCAAAGAGTACAGAGCCAGCAACAATAAGCCACATAGGGCGAATTGGCAAAGGATTGTATTGCGTGCTAAATATAGCAAGAGAAAGCGCTGCACATGCTGCTGCAAAGAAAAAACAGCAGAAGATATCGTATGTCGCAAACTGGCTGATGAATGTGTGCGGTGTTGTGAGAGCAAAAAGCAGTGTGGAAAGCTCAGCAATACGCCGAGAGTCGTGATGCTGCCTGTAGAGCGATAACACAAATACATAATATAGGCTAAGCGATGCTAGACCTAAGAAACCAGCAAAGACTCGCGCTGCTATGTAGCTGTGTTCATGTGAAAATATGCGGTCTATGATACCATACACGTAGAGATGCATATCGGAGCTGAACATGTATGTCTTTGTTGTCCACGACTCGCCCGAGAGCAGTACACGTCCAACGAAAATGTAGTCGCATTCATCGAGATATGGAGAGTTATAGTGCACAGAAAAGCGCAAAATGAGCATTCCAAGAATAGTCCACTGAACAATTCCCCAAAATGCTGGTGTTGCAGTGCGTTCTAGCGTAGATAGAGTAGGAGATGTGTTTTGCATACTAGTTTCCTGAGAGAGGAGAAAAATAGTAGCGTGAAATACCAGAATGTAGCAGTAAGAATGAGATCTATAGTAGAGAGTAGAATATCCAGATATCGCTACAATAAGCGCTCAATAATGAACAACGAAATATCGTCGTCGAATGCTGTGCTGCCGTGCCATACTACGAGGTCTTCATAGACAGCACCAATACAGTTTCTAAGAGGCATATGTGCATGGCATCTCAAGATTTCCTCAAAGCGCTGGTGGCTGTAGTGTTTGCCGTCAAGGGCTTCACACTCAGTGATGCCATCAGTGTAAAGGATTAAGCGGTCTCCAGGTCCGAGCATACATTCTTGTGAGCTGTATTCTACATCATCAAACATACCTAAAGGAATGCCATCGCTTGGCAAAGCGTTCAGTGTGCCGTCGTTGCGCAACACAAGTGCTGGCAGATGTCCTCCGTTGCTGAGCGTAACATACCCAGTCTGTGTATTCACTACACCGTAAATGATCGTAAAATACTGCATTGCATCACTAGCATTCGTAAATATAGTGTTCAGATGATACAAAACCTCGTTGGGAGGACGAATGAAGTGTTCTTCGGAAGAAGCGGGGCTACCAAGCAAGAGTCTCATTCGTTGGCAAGCAAGAGAAAGATGCTGAGAGAGCATCACGGTTTTCAGGGAAGCAGCTATACCATGTCCAGCAACATCAATGATATAAAAGCCAGCATGGGTGCTGCTCAAAGAGATAAAGTTGCATGTATCGCCGCCGAGATATGTTGCCGGTATGTACAATAGGTCAAATTGGTATCCCGCTTGACGAAAAGGTTGGTGTGTAGGGTTGGGAAGCAAGTTACGTTGAACAATAGATGCTGCCTCAAGTTCTTTCTGTAGCGCAGCTTGTGTTTCTGCAAGGCGTTTATTTTGTTCAGCAAGGGCTTGTTGTGTGCGTAGTGCTCGCTCTCCTGCTCGAAGGCGAACACGAAGTTCATCCTTATGAAAGGGCTTACGGATAAAATCATCTGCCCCTGCTTCCATTCCCGTGACAAGGTCTTCCTTCTCCTGCCGGGCAGTGAGCAAGATGATGTAAATATACCGCTGGTGAGTAAAGCGCTCACGAATAATACGGCAAAGCTCAATACCACTCATTGCTGGCATTGACCAATCGCTAATAACAAGCTGGATATCACTCGTTTCTAATATGCGCAATGCTTCAAGTCCATCATACGCAGAGACGACATCGTAGCCCCATATGCGTGCATATTGAGATACAAGCAGGTGTATGTCCTCGCTGTCGTCGATGATAAGAACCTTCATGAAATCTACCTTTCTGCTGTGCAGCTGTTTTATTTTATATCGTTGAATGTGTGGTGATATGAGTGTATGTTGGATTTCTGTGCTGTGCAGACAATTGCGCACATGAGAAATACTATGTTTCAGAATACAAAACTCCATGAAACCGATATGACGCCATCGAGAAAGCCATTTGTCTGCATTGGTGTAGGATTCCACGGAAATCGTCCGCCAGCGAAATTGTTGTACTGCACCGATACTGTGTAAGGATGCCAATCAAAATAGCCAAAACCATAGGTGAAATCGGGGTCCCATGGCTGCTGTTGGCTCGGAATAGGGTAGTAAAAAATAGAAAAGTTGAGGTAGATGTGTTCATATATCGTATACTTTGTAGAGAATGCTAGGCTTGTCTTCCAGAAGCGGACATCGCCTTCAGCTGTCTGAAATTCTGGGGTAATGTTAAGATTGATACTGTGTCCAATTCCTCCGCTTGGGTGTACGACACAGAGGTATTCGAGGAGCTTTGCTGAGGGAAATTTCCAGCCAAGAGAGAATGTTCCCTCCCAAAATCGGGTAAACGACTCACCTGCCTGAGGATGAAAGCGGTTCCCACCGAAATTTTGATATACAAAACTCCACGTGTAGGGATGCCAGTCGTTATAGCCGAAGCTATAGGTAAAATCTGGATTCCATGGCTGCTGACGGTCAGGGAATAAGTACCGCATGACAGATACATTAATAAACCAGTAGCTAAGAGGAACATATGACAACGAAGCACTCACAACAGCACTTGATAACGGCACACCCTGTGAGGAAGCGCCGCTACCAGGTTGTGATGCCAAATCGCTCAAAGGGTAGGTTATACCAATACTGCCGCTGAGACCGTCAGTAGGGCTGCTTTTAGTGAAAAAGTCATTCCATGGTATGCTGAATGATGTGCGCATGTTATCCCAGATGTTTTCCCACGATTCATCTTCTTGTGGAGTCTTGTGTTCTGGGATTGAGCGCACTGCTTTTGCACCTTGTCCTTCGAGTTGTAAAAAGCCGTATTTGTTAATAGCACGGATCGTGCTTGTGCGCGCTTCTTGTGCAATACTAGAGTACGAGACTGTAGATAGCCATGCTGTGAGAGTAATGATGCTCAATACTGCGTATGTGTGCTGGTGTCGAACATCTTGCGGCATGGCAAGATCACACATAGTTTTAGCGTTCATAGGCCTTTAGAGGGAGAAATTGGATTTTTTTTACCACTAGCTCAAACGGGCGATTGCCAACTGGTGCACCAGCAGACCATACGCGCAGGCGCATGCGATAGAGTGTTGTGGCTTTTGGAACACTAAGATTAAGCGCTGTTGAACCAGAAAACTCCCAGAGAGCGCCAAGATATGGTGTTGGTAATCCATGGTCATGGTAGCTTGCAAACTCTACAGACGACTCTTTCCATGTAAATGCATGAGTTGAGTAATAGCCTTTCATGCGGAACGGTATATCAGGACGAAAGATGCGTTCTTTCCGCTCCCTTGCACTGTCTGAGCGACTAACTACATACTGCAATGTATTGGGCGAGTTGAGCATTCCCAAGCGTGTGCACTGGATAGCAATGTCTGCGGGAACATAAGTATGGAGGGCTTTATCAGGTGTTAAGCCAAATTCAATCATAACGTTGGCTGGCAGAGTGTCGAGATTAATTTCCAAAAACACTGCATATGTCCCATACCCTAGAACCGTGTCCGCTACAAGCTCAGAGCAATACCAGTATCGATTTCGATTGTTGATACTAAGGTGCAGCTTTTTCGTGCTATCAATATATATTTCCGTTGGTGCGTCCGAAAAGAAATTATTACCGGGTTCACTCTGAACGTTTGCCTGACGCATCTTCCAGCGAAATCCCGAAAACTGTACTGTTCGTGCTGCTGCAAAGATACTATCAGCATTGATGCGCTGCACTGTGCGTGTTTGGACATTCCCAAATAATGTAGATTGAGTTTGAGGAGTAGTTGTGCCCGTTGTCGACGGCATGCCAACTTTATACTGGGCAGGAGCCCAAGACGGGCTAAAGATACCAAGCACAACGGTAGCGTAACAGAAGAGAACTGCACAATAGCTCTTGTAGTGCGTAGTGTAATAGTAGTACCAGTGCAAATAACAAATCCGGCAAGATACATAGCTTATCGTGGTTTTACGGGAAAGCATCGGCGAATAATGTCGAAATTGTTGCGTAGATAGATATTGTAAAGGTCATTTTCCTCATTAGCTTTGACGTACAAGCGCCCAGTTTTTTTGAAGTGTAACGCTTCGAGAACGGCTGAGTTAGTTGAACATGTAATGGTACGTACAACGTCTCCCGTTTTTTCTTGTCTACCCTCGTACCAGCCTCGTGCTGGGTCGAAGAGGAGACTTGTAATCAGCATCAACATATCAGTGTACTCTGTTTTCCAAATTGCCCACATGCCGAATGCAGCCTTTGTCGAGACAGCAGATAGAAACGGATAATACACACCGCTCGCAGAAATCGTTGTCCATTTGTAGCCATTGGAGAAGATAGCGTCGTATACTGTGTATGGCTCGGTGTTCACCTCGTGTGTAGCACGAGCAGTAAAAATATCTTCGCGTTCATGGCGACGTTTTTGTACCTCATATACAGCTTGCATTTGATTGTAGTAACGTGGGTCGATAGCAAGATAGGGGATATTTTCCCACCCAAATTCTAGCGCCATATACATGTATGGCACAGTGGAGATAGCGTTATTTGAGCCAGTTTCACGCTCATCGCGTCCGTCAATATACAGGTCGACGTCGAAAATACGAATGATGTCAACAGGGTCGAGTACTGCCGAGCTGTCCGCACGAAAGCCCCAAGCCTTAAAACCACGGGCAGTATATTCTTTCCAACCATGCTTGGCGTCGAGATAGCGTTCTGGCTTACCATTGACATTCACGGCGCTATAGAGATTTCCATGCCTATCGAGCGCGTTGCAAAACGTCCAGCGTAGAACGACGCGGTCGGCATATTCGCCGTACTGAGGATAGCGATTGCGCAAGAGGCGTAGCACAACAAGGAGCCGCCCAATGTGATTGATTGCCCAGCCGATGACACCTTCATTATTGGCGAAATCGGTGGGGCGCATAGAGACAGCATTATAGTTGACGTTTGGCAACTCGCCAAATGCTAGCTGCATAGTATTCAGAAAACCAAAAACAAGGCTGAGACGGCTATCAAACTCATGCTTACTGATGATATCAAGCTCGCGTGCCGACATCAGAGCAATGATATAATCAGCAACACTTTCCATAGTAACGAGCTGATACCCGTCTTTGATATTCACAAGACCTGACTGTGGGTTGTAATTATTCTCGAAGTACTTCCACGCTACCTTTGCCCACATCGTTTCTTCCTCTGTAAGGCGACCACGCCGCCCTTCTTGGAAGGCTGCACCGATTTTTTCTGCTCCCTCATCGACCGCTCGCACAGCAACACCACACGATATAGTGCATAGTAGCAAGATGCACAGTGCCAGTGTTGTGGCGATAGGTGGCGTTCCCTGGACGGAGTGATGTAATGCACGAGATGTAGCGCGGCAGCAAGATTTGCGTTTTCGAGCTGAGCGACCATACCTATACCGAAGAATAATACGGAGAACAGAGGGTTTCATGCACACCAAAGCTTGTGGACAACGCATTCCCTCTTGTGATGAGCAGGTATCTACCTGTTTGATGTAGTCTGTGTGGGTTTGCGTTGTCGTTCGTAAATAAAGCTGCCAGGTGGTTCTTTACGCTCACGGAGCACCCTATCCCATTTGCTTTCACGCCCAGAAAACCGCACAAGTTTCCCCTGCATTTTATAGAGCAGGGTTTCAAGGATAATACCATTATTGTTCATTGTAAAGGTGCGAATAGGCTCGTTGCCCTTGCGTTCGAAGATACCCTCGTAGAATCCTTTTTCGGGGTCGTATGCATTCTTGATGTACTTAAAAAGTGCATCGGTGTAGGGTGTCTCCCAGAGTACCCACAAGCCAAAAGCACCTTTCAAGGCAACAGCTGCAAACTGAGGGACGTAGCGTCCATCTTCGGTAATAGTATTCCATGGATAGCCGTCGGTGAAAATAGCATCATATACAAAGTACGGATCGCTATCAAGCTGATGCTCTGTGCGTGCGGTGAAGATACCCGTGCGTTTGTAGCGCTCTTCCTGTACCTTGTAGATGCGCTGAGCAAACTCAGCAATTTGCGTGTCTGTGCTATGCATATCGTCGGATTCACGGTCTGTACCTTTATCCCAATTCATTTCGATACCATCTAGCACGTAACTTTCCGATACAACGTAATTGTGTGCCCCAAGAACACGTGGGTCGCGAGCGTCATAAGGAATTTCAATACCGTAAATAATCCGTGTGTCGTATGGTTCAGGTCGTGCTGCTAGATCAGTATTAAAACCCCACAGCTGAAATCCTTTTGCTGCGTATTCTTCGTATCCTAGACGCCCTTCCTGCAGATACTGAGTTTTATTGTCGTTCTTTTCGTCAATCGATGCACCGAAGAGCATACCTGTGCTATCAATGACATTCTGAAACTTCCAGCGTAGAATGAAGTCATCAATCCGATCGCTGTGCTCAGGGTAACGTTCTTTGATAATTTTACACCAAATCAAAAATCGCGCCAAGTCTATCGCAGAAAAGCCGATCTCCATTGGCTGATTTGCGTAGTTCACTTTCTCTCCTGTGATAGTGTTATAGCATTTGTTTGGCAGCTCGTCGCGGAAAAATGATAACCGCATAAATGTTTGGAACATTTTTTCAATACGATAGTTGAATGTTGCAACGTCGATAATGCCCATCTCGCGTACAGAAACGAGAGCAGCCATATAGCCTGCAATATCCCACATTGTTGTCGAAGGATACATATCTACTGCATTCACAAGACCTGTCGTATCTTGATAGTTACGTTCGAAATACTTCCACGCAATACGTGCCAAGCGAAGCTCTTCCTCGGTAAGAGGACCATTCCTTCCGGGATGGCGACCGTACGATAATTGTTTCTGTGCTGAGAGATGAGAAAGCGCGCACGTAAGGAAGCATACAAAAAGACAGCAATAACGCAATAGCATAGGAACGTCAGCAAGAGATAAGAATCAGTATTGTGGGTTAAAAAAATAAGATAGCACTTTTAGCACATGTGCACAAGGGCATTAGCTGAGAAATCAATATCGTTGCAGATAGTTCTAGGGAAGTTATACCTGAGGATATACGACCTGTTGCATGAGACAGTAAGGGTATTCTGAAAGACTAGTAATGAGGAGCTAAAGGTTCTAGCGCAGTAGCTGCAAGTGTGTGCCAAATTGCTTATAAGCAAGCGCTTCGAGAATAATAGCGTTGGTGTTACATGTGATAGCCTTGTTTGGCTTGCCAGTATATTCGTATAGACCAGAGTACCAGCCTTTGTCTGGGTCGTATAGATGTTGTATGGCGTTCAAGAGACGCTGAGTATAGGGAGTACGGTAGAGCGCGTGCCATCCAAATACGGCTTTTGTACTTAAAGATTTGAAACGTGAAGCATCCTCGCCTTTATCTGTAAGGCAGTTCCATGCCTTGCCCGCAGTGTACACGGTGTTGTACACGAAATACGGTACAGTATCGATGTTGTCTTCGCTGACAGCGGTAAGGATGCCTGAGCGTGACGCTCGGCGTTCTTGGGCTGCATAGACACGGTAAGCAAATTCTCGTGATATATTGTCGAAGCCAAATTCGATACCATCTAAAATGTAGGGTTCGCTGACAACATAGTTGAACGCTTTGTAGCGGTCGGGAGAGCGACTATCTGTTGGTACATCAATGCCTTCGATACGAACAATCTTGAGGTAATCATCACTTCTGAGGGCAACTGAAACATCAGCACCCATCAGCCCATACGATTTCGATGCATACTCCTCATATCCCAGACGACCCTCTTGGAGATAAATAGTGCGGTTGCTGTCATCAACCTGCGCACCAAACAGCACTCCATCGCGCACAATGTGCTCGAAGCGTAAGCGCTCAAGAACCTTACGAACCTCTGGAGTAAATGATGAGTACTGCCATGTGATAATGTTTAATGGAACGAATAATCGTCCAATATCAATCGCTGACCAGCCAATGCCACGTTCTGTGGGAACATTGTTGTAGTCCGCCATAGTGGCTGTGCGAGTGTCGTATGATTTATTGGGCAGCTCATTGTCAAATAGAGGAAGTCGTGCAAGAGCGCGCAATGCTGATGTAATACGCTTACGGAAGATCTCTTCTGTGATGATACCAAGTTTGTACGCTGATAACACAGCCATAAGGTATGAACCTGTGTCCCACATTGTGGAAGCGGGATACCCATCGACCGAATTTACAAGACCAGTTTCTTCGTGATAGTTATTCTCGAAGTATTTCCATGCAATGCGTGCGTATGTTTGTTCCTCGGTGGTGAGAGGTGAAGGCTGAGGAAGAGGAAGTAGATGCGTTCGCTCAATTGCTATAGTAGGTGCATTGCTACTAGGTAAGAGTCCTACAGACGAAGGTGCAGCAGCACGCTCTGGAATCGTGGTATGCTCAAGGGCAACAATAATGCTGATGGATGTTATCAAGCCTAGAATAACGGCGATGCGGCTGCGTGCCGCACGAAGACCTTCTTGGAAGTTCATAGAGCAATAGATTCTGCGTGATGTACAACAATAACACTGAGCGATAGTAACGAGTTGAGCAGTATGGCCATTGATTCCAGCAATACAGTTAAGTGTGTATCGCAGTGTTTATTCACTAGGAGGCTTCCACAGTGCGGCAGCAACAATGCCGCTCATGGCACAGATATTTATTGTGCCCCAGAAAAGATTGACGATAAAACCTGCGTAGTTATGCGATATTCCAGTATATAAGCGCATGCCTGCATATACCAAGCCAAGTGCAGTGAGAGTGATAATGGAAAGTTGTGGTATGACAAGATGAAGAAAATTGCCTTCTTGACGGTCTTTAGGTGTAACAGGAAAGCGAATTTTCTCACCGCGGAGTACAGTCCAGAGCGCGCGAAGGTTAATAGGGAAAAAGGAAAGATAGCTTGCCATGCCTTGCCAACTTGGGATACCCCATGTGCCGACTAAAAAAGCAAGCTCTGTTGTGAGCATAAATGGGAGAAAGTGCTTGGCGAACTCTAGTGTATCGGCTTGTACCGGCGATATTTCCGAGAAGAGATACACAATGGGCGAGCACAGGAAAATAACGTTCCATACACCTGACAGGTACGAATAGAACGTTGCCATATACATCGTGCGTTGTGCGAGTGTCATAGCACTACGCCGAAAGATTGGATTATCGTGAAAAAAAATGTCAAGCGAACCGCCCGCATATTTGAAGCGCTGAATTGTCCAGCTTAAAAGGTCTTGCGGCGAAAGCATCTTGGATTCAACCTGCGGATGGAATATAGATTTCCAGCGGCGACCTTCGTAAGAATGCAAGACGATCGATGTGTAAATGTCTTCGGAAACATGGAACTTATAGGGTATAACTTCTGTCTCCAGAGCAAGTTCCTTGCGCATAGCGTCGGCGAGGTCGTGTCGAATCTCTTCATCGTGAATGTCTTTAATAAATCGTCGAATTTCTCCATCGATAGCATCGGCATAGGTTTTCATGGCTGCTTGCATCACTGCTTCACGTCTGTGAATAGAGCCTGCACCGCAACAGAACGAGGCATTTGCCCAATTGCGTCGCCGCTGGATAACATCAAAAAACATGCGTGGGTCGTTCACAAAGCGGTCATGTCCAATAAGAATTGTTCCACATACTGCTTCAATACTTGCTCCAATAAGGTATCCAGCATACGAGAAGCGCCGCAACATCCATTCTTTGAGAGGTACGCCCTCTGTTAAATCAAAGAACCACTGTGGGGTTTGTACCCATGCAACATCGGGGTCGCGGAAATAGCCAAGAGTATGTTCAAGAAGTGTGGGAAAGGGTCGGGTATCAGCGTCGCAAATAACAATAAAATCACCCGATGTCTGCTCCATAGCATGGCGTAAGTTCCCAGCCTTAAAGCCGACATTATTAGTGCGCGTGATGTAATGTACTTGTTCCTCTTCGGCGACACAACGCATTGCGTCGCGTCTTCCATCGTCAAGGACATAAATGTTGATGTCAATAGGGTGAGGATATCGTAGTGCTTTAGCATCACGAATGCCCATGCGTACAAGCTCTACATCTTCGTTGTACGTCGGAAAAAATACATCAACAGCCACAGGGCGTTCTGTGCTATGTAATGCATCTTCGTCGCGCACACACTCGCGTATAAAGCGTGGCGGAGCCTGCTGGGGTGTATCTTCTACTTTCCAAAGATTGAATGCAAATAGAATAAGACCAATGTAGGCACACGTTTCAGCGCATACCAATGGAAGTGCAAACCATAGCGCTTGTGTGTTGATACTAGACGTCCAGCGCCAGAGAATGTACCATGCACCAAGTGTGAGTGCTATTGTTGCTAAGAATTGCCATACTGCTTCGCGCAGTGGCGAGTGTGGAAGCGGAGATGGAGGTGTACGATGTTCAAATTTCTGAAAGTAGTATGTTCCCATGCGTTCTATGTAAACTGTGATGCAGTATCGACGAACATGTTGCACGCACTATGTGCTTTCATCAACAAAAATGATTTCGAGGTGTTCGATGAAGGATGCAAATTCCTCGATAAGGTGGCGAAGAGCTTCTGTATCTGCTGCTTTAGCGGCCTGCTCGATTGCACGACCAAAAGTGCTTATATCTTCAATGCCAAATGACGTTCCTGAGCCTTTCATCGTATGACCAAGCGCACGTATATCCTCTAGCATATTGCTTGCTAGGGCAGCACGCAAGCGCTCGATGTCTGATTTGCGGTTTGCCAAGTATCGTGGCATGATTGGCTCTAAATCGGATGACACTCTTCTCTGTATGGGCTCCATAGCATGATAGTCGGGAGTATATAAGGCATAATGCTTATCGCAATGCAAAATGGTTCTGAAGCTCAGTAATGATATGCCGCATAGCAGATAAGTTGCCCTTTGTAAAACAGCGATTGCATCCAGATTCAAGCACTTTTTGGATTTCATCCTGCGTTTCGTGTGCAGTTAAGCCCCAAATTGGTATAGATTCATATCCAGAGATCTGCCGAATCCGTGGGGCTGTCTCATAGCCAGTGAGAATTGGCATCTGCATGTCGAGGAGAATTAAATCAATATGCTGCTGTGAGGCACAGATATCTAGAGCTTCTTGACCGTTTGTCGCAAATATAACAGAAAATCGTTGTTTCTTTTCAAGGTGCAGCTTCAAAAGCAAGCGATAATCATCGCTATCATCGGTAACAAGGATAGTATAGCGCTGTTCAAGCCATTTGCAGACCATATCCAGAAAGGGCTGCTTTTTGATGGGTTTGGGCATATAGTCGTCCATGCCATGTTGTAAGCATAACTCTCGATAATTTTCCATCGTGTGTGCCGTAACAGCAAGAATAGGAGTACGTCGTATATGATTCTGGCGTTCATAGCGGCGAATATGCTCAGTTGCCTCAAAGCCATTCATATGAGGCATCTCAATATCCATAAGAATAATGTCGAAGTGCTCATGCTGAGCAGCTTCGAGTGCTTCTTTTCCGTTGTGAACAATCTGTGTGTGAATTGTACCTACATCGCTAGTATGCGCAGACCGTAGGAAATGTTCTGCAAGCAAGCAGTTATCTGGATCGTCGTCGGCAATGAGAATGCGCTTGAGCATAGGCGATGCCACTGATGATGTGGTTAATGTTGTCTGCTGCTGTTCAGGAGGTGATGATGCATCGGAAACACACCCTATAGAAGAAGGAGGGTATGAGGGAGAATGTACTTCGACAAGTATTGCAATATGCAACAGTAGTTCTGTTGGTGTAGCGCATACTTCTGGGTCAACCCATATCAATCCACCAAGTGCTGTGATAACAACACGTGCGAGAGATAGCTGAAGAATTTCGGCGCTCACATCAGCAATGTCATCCACCTCGTGGAGTGTATTAAGAATGCGTTCTTTCTTGACACTATCAACATACTGTGCTTGTCCACGAATCGAAAACAAGAGACTTGCATACGATGTACGGCTTGCATGCAGATATTCGATTGTTATGTTGATGTCCCCATATTTTAAGCATGACGCTACTGCTGAGGTTGATGCAATCAACACTTGGTATAGGCGTACGGGGTCGCAATACACATGCTCTGGCAAAGAGCTGTCGAAGGTTGTTGCGAGATGTAGATTATACTGTGCGATGCGTTGGCGCAGAAGCTCAGCAGCGTTGTGTATGACCATGCGAGGATCCACAACAGTGCGTTCAAGAATGAGCGTGCTGCGCTGCGAGTGAGAGTACTCAAAAATATCATTCAACAGTGAAAGAAGTAAATCAGCCTTCGATCGTGCAAGAGTAAGCAGATATTCCTGCTCGGCATTGGTTGGTGCACTATGAAGAAGCTCTAATGCGCCGATAATGCCATGTAAGGGAGTACGTATTTCATGGCTTATGCGCGACAGGAGCTGTACCTTGAGATTACGCAGCTCATTAGTGTTGTCGTATGGATCAGCAATAAACGCTACGTACTCTTCTTCGTTGTCATGTGAGGGCTCTACACGAATAACTGAAAGGGCGATGTACACACTATACCCTGCTTTATGGCGGCATTTCCAACGCCGTGCTTTACCCTTGAGGAGTTCCAGCGCTTTATCGAGAAATTCTTGGGCAGAAATGTGACTGATATCAGAAGAAGCCTGAAAAAGGCGTTTCAGAATGTCATTGTCTTGTATAGCAACAATACTTGTGAGGGACTGCATTTCCTCGACGGTATAGCCTAAAAGCCGCTCTACCGAGGGATTAGCGTAGAGGATAGAACCGCGGTGATCGCAAAGAATAACAGCACTCGAAATGTTATGAACAATAGCCCTCAACGCAGATGCTTGTACAGAAGAAGTAAGGTTCATAGACGCTGAGATGTGGAATTGTAGTAAAGAACTTTGTTACGAGTACTTAGCGTATCGCCGTTTCGTGTCGTCAGTATTGCATGAAAATGGTACGTCCCATACGATGGCAAGCGAACGCTACTTATATGTTGGATTGTGTCGGCTGCAAGGGTGCTGCAAACTGTGTTCTGCAATCGAACCACCGATCGATTGGTATGCAGAGGCTCAACTCGATAATTGAGATAGACTTCTGGCATTCTGTGCCAAGAATCGTTTACAAGGTGTATATGCAGATTGCCTACAGCAGAATCCAGTGTCGTGGCAATTAAGATTGGCTGATATGCTTCAGCAAGAGCATAGTATGCAGGCTTAGGAATACGGCGATAATCGACAATACCCCAATTCATGGATGCCCATGCTTCAACAAACATGAAGTGAAATATTGCGCCCACAGGTGAGTATCGCTGTAGGCGATACGATTCTGCTGCAAGTTCTAGTACACGGCGCTGATGCTCTTGTGAATTCTGGATAAATTCGTCGAGGCTCTTGCCCTGAGGAATTCGAGCGATGCTGAATGTTTCATGGCGTTGAAAATTGTGGTATTCCCAGCGTGCCCAAGCAGAGTCAGTTGAGGGCAGATCGGATTGTTCGCCGAGAATCATGTGCATAGTCTGCCGGTGGGGTAGCCCTTGTGCACCAAACTCGGTGATAAGCCGTTCTTGTGTTGGTCTTCCGTAATCTGTCCAATGTCCAAAGTACCAGCCTTCCCAACGGTGTTCGCGTGTTGCTGAAAATGGATGAACATATCGCGTTGAGTCTATGCTGCGTGCAAGGCGTGTTAAGATACAATTCAATGGGCGATTCTGCAAGGGGTGATAGTTGGGGTACTTATACTGCATCCACTCGGCATCGAATGGAGGTTCATTATGCATACACCAGACGGCAATCGAAGGATGATGAGAAAGCAGAGCCAGCATATCGCGCAGCTGTTGTACAGCGTCTTGGACAAAAAGTGCATCGTCGGTGTAGCCCCACTGTAGTGGGAAATCCTGCCAGAGAAGAATGCCAAGAGAATCGCATGCGTCATACCATTCCTTGCGGGCAATATGTGCATGAACTCGTACAGCATTGATATGCGCTGAACGCATCAATGCTGCATCGCGATCGTATAAGGCACGTGTCATAGTAGAAAGATACTGGGTCGCAATGTAGTTTGTCCCGCGCAGGAATAGACGCTTCCCATTGAGAAACCAGATTCCTGTTGTTGTGTCGTATTGGATGGAGCGAATGCCAAATGTATTGAAGCGAGATAGTTGAGAGCAGCCAGAACGCAGTAAGCATCGAGGCAAAGTATCGTGCTGTAATTCATAAACACGAGTTTCTAGAGTATAGCGATGCGGTATACCAACATCGTAGGTATACCACAAGAGAGGCTTGTGAATCCGCAACGTATCTACTACGGTACTAAGACCAGAGGGTATGAGCCGTACGATGCTCTGCTTGTCTGTAACGATGCTATCACGATATCGTACGGTATAGTGTAATGCAATACGCTGAGGAGTGCGCGCCCAGACAGAAGTCTGCAGGACGATGCGTACAGTCTGCGCTCCATTGCCTGTTGTCAGTGCATGTATATCTGCTGGAAGAGGGGTAATACGTATGTGAGGAAGAACGACTTTGTGTGAGGCAGTAATGTATACTTTGCCCCAGATCCCTCCTGTATTAGCGTCTTGCCCTTGAGGTGACCAAGCACCACCCGGTCGTGTGTCATGATGACCAAAAATACCCTTGATGTAGCGCTTATGCAACGACCAATCTTCTGGACACTCGCGAGGACTGTAGACATATACCCGGAGAGTGTTATGTTGTCCGTATCGCGCAGCATGGCTTACGTCGAAGGCAAAAGACTGAAAGTATCCTGTATGCTTGCCTAGTAGTGTGTTGTTGAGATATACCTCTGCCGCGTAGTCCACGCCTTCGAATACTAGGCACAGTAACGTGTCTGAGGAAATGCGCGGGAGATAAAAATGCCGTTCCAGTATGATAAGCCCAGCAGTATCAAGTCCCTGAATGTACCAGTTGGACGGCACATACACTGTACGCTGCGAGGGACGGCGTGATTTTGATGAGGTATCGCTCCATAGTGTCCATGCACCACAGAGGTCTATATATGGCTGAGTGCTATCATCGACACTCCACAGCATTGCGGGGGATACTGTTTTAGGAGAGCTGGGAATGCACGATATGCACAGCACTGTAAGGCTAAGAAATAAAACCGCAAGCCGCGCCATGGAAGATGGGAGTAAGGAGCTATGAGATTAAGTACTTGGTCAGAGTAAGAGTATTTATTCCATTGGCTGATGTGTATTCATGGTTGTCCATGATGCTGCGTATGAGAAAGAGTCCAAAGCCACCTTCTGGCAAAGCATCAAGATTCATGTGCTCTATTTGGTCGAGTGGAGGTTCGCATAGCGAAGATGCTGGCATTGATAGACCAGTGTCTTGCAAGGTAACGACGATTTTATCTTCCAGTACAAGAATATCCATCTCTATAGAACCTGCATGCTCTGCATAGGCATGTTCAACAATGTTATTGCATGCCTCAACAACAGCAAGTTCGAGCTGTGCTGCTTGCTGTGCCGATGTGATAGTTTGTGCTACAGCACGGAATGCAGTTCCAAGCAGACGAACGTGATCGGGATCAGCATGAGCAGAAATGTGCAGTGTTGGCATATGCAGGGAAGATAGATATTACGGGCTGCTCTCAATGCTCCGTAGAGCGTCGTCTACGGTGGGAAATAGTTGAAAGACTCTATCCATGCGGGTCAGGGAAAACATTGTCATCACATCATCTTTGACGCCGCAAATCAATAAATCACCTTTGCGCCCAAGAAGCTTGAGACTGGTAACAATCGCTCCTAGACCGCTACTATCGACGAAACTTACAGCACTCAAGTCTAGTACAATCGTCGAGATACCAGAAGAAATAAGCTGAGCCATTTCCTCCTTGAATGAAACAGCGACTTTAGCATCGAG